>NZ_NCWQ01000030.1:0-81394 GCF_002156885.1 Flavobacterium sp. AJR
TATATAAATATTTCAAAATATTATTAATAATTAGTCTAAATAAGCATTGATTAATAAGTTTTAAATTTTACATTTGTTACAAATTTTAAAATAAACGAATTCCTTATGCAAAACATATGCTAAAGGAATTTCTAATAAAAATTAACTTAAATATTTTACATCATGAAATTAAGCTCTTTAAAAACGCTATTAGTATTATTAACTCTTATACTAAGCCCACAATTATTTGCTCACGCTCTTTGGATCGAAGCTAAAGCAACTGGAACAAAAGGGAAACCACAAGAAATTTCAATATACTTTGGCGAATTCTCAGATAATGATATTACTCCTGCTTCTAAATGGTTTTCGGATTTAAAAGATTTCTCTTTAGTATTGATAAGCCCATCTAAAAAAGAAATCAAATTAACTCCAACAGCTTTAGAGAAAAAATACCAAGCCTTTTTTACTCCAGAGGAAGATGGAGTTTATACAGTAGTAATGCAACATACTGTAAAGGATGTATACGGCACAATGAAATTAGATTATAACTCAAGCGCCAATGTTGTTGTTGGAAACAAAACTGCAGGTAATAATGCTACAGCAAACAAAAATACAATTGGTGTGTTTTCTGAAAGTGCTGATGTAGCTAAGAAAAATGTAAAACTATCTGGATCTGCATTATATGAAGGTGCTGCTGCCAAAAAACAAAAAATTAAAGTAATTGCTCCAAACGGTTGGGAAAAAGAATTATATACTGACGAAAAAGGACAATTTGAATTTACTCCTATTTGGTCTGGACAATATATGGTAGAATTTGCTCACACAGAAAAAAGTGCTGGTGAACATAATGGGAAAAAATACGATGAAATCTGGAAAATGGCAACTTACTCAATTGAAGTTAAATAACTTAATTCCTTAAAAAAGAGTTTTTATAGCATCTTTTTATATAAAAAAGCAAAACCCTGTTTGTATAAACAGGGTTTTATTATTTATACGCTAAACCAAACCTTAAAAATTTGTTAAAAACTATACGTAATTAATCTAAATAAGCTTTGATTATTCAATCATAGACATTACTTTTGCACCGTTATTTTTTTTTATTCCAAATAAACAATCATGAAATATATTCTATTGCCTACTCTAGGTTTATTATTCGGTCTGTCTGGTTTTGCACAAGGAAGAGCAAACACAACCGAAAATCACGAAACTGCTATAGCAATTACTGATACTGTAAAAAACAAAAAAGGCGAAGTTCTTAACGAAGTTGTAGTTACAGCTAATAAACAAAGAAAACCCGTAACTGCTATACGTTCAGGTATAAAAGTAATGGATTTACCACAAAGTGTACAAGTAATAGACAATGTAGTAATCGAGCAACAACAAGCTATTAGATTAAGTGATGTTACAAAAAACATGAATGGTGTTTATGTAGGATCAGCTCGTGGTGGTGCTCAGGAATCTTTTTTCTCCAGAGGTTACGATATGTCTACGAATAATATGTTCAAAAACGGATTTCGTTACAGCAGTGGATCTATGCCCGAAGTTTCTTCTTTAGATAAAGTAGAGTTCTTAAAAGGAAGTGCTGCATTATTATACGGAAACGTTGCTCCTGGTGGAATTATTAATATGGTTACTAAAACTCCACAATTTACACATGGTGGCGAGGTATCTATGCAAATGGGAAGTAACTCTTTTTACAAACCATCAGTAGATGTTTACGGACCTTTAAACAAACACATCGCATATCGTTTTACAGGTACTTACGAAAACTCTGAAAGCTTTAGAGATATTGTAAAAAATGAGCGTTATTATATAAACCCTTCGTTCTTATTTAAAGTAAATAACAAAACTCAAATTACATTACAAGGAGATTATTTAAGCTATGACTGGACTCCAGATTTTGGAACAGGAATAATCGGTAAAGAACTTGCAGATGTACCAAGAGGTAAATATTTAGGAGCACTTTGGTCAAACGGAAAAACGACTCAAACAAGTATTTCGGCTTTAGTTAACCACGATTTTAATGATAATTGGAAATTAAACTTTAATACTTCTTTCCAAAATTACCACAGAACATCTAAAGGTACAGAGCGTGTATCTATTGATACTACTATTCCAAATTATGTAGACGGTGATTATATTCGTCCATTAGGTCAAAATGATAATTTTGAACAAATAATGGGAGACCAATTAAGCTTACAAGGAACTTTCAATACTGGAAGAATAAAACACCAACTTTTTACAGGTGTTGATTTCGAAAATTCATTTGCACAAGGGTATACTTATGCTTTCAACGAACAAGCAGAAGAGGATGCTAAAGGAAATTACATTCCAAATGCATACGATCGTGTAAATATTTACGATCTTACTTATGCAGGACAACGTATGGACATCCCAAATGCAAAAGCAACTAAACTTGTAAACACAGATTCTAATCGTTTTGGAATTTATTTCCAGGATTTAATTTCAATCACAGAACAATTTAAGGTTCTAGCAGGATTACGTTGGTCATGGCAAGAAACTCAAGCAGAAACAATTGATTATTCAAAAAATCCATCTAGATTACCTAAAGGTGATAAACTTACAGATCAAGCCTTTTCTCCAAAAGTAGGTCTTGTTTTTCAACCAACAAAAGACATCTCTTTATTTGGAAGCTACTCTAACTCGTTTACACCTAACACAGGTACAACTGTAGATATGCAAGCTATAAAACCTTCTATCATTGACCAATATGAGTTTGGTGTGAAGAAAGATTTCTGGAGAGGTTTATTAAGTACCAATGTTACTGTTTACCAAATTACTAATAGTAATTTAGCACAAACTGCTGAATTTAAAGCTGACGGATCTGCTAACACAGATTCAACTATTAAAGTTTTAAGTGGAGAAACTAAAAGTAAAGGTATAGAAATTGACATTACTGCTAAACCTGTTGACGGTTTAAGTATCATCGCTGGTTATAGCTATAACGATATGCGTTACACAAAAACTTCTGGAGCTAACGGTAGTTTTATCGAAGGAGATCGTTTAGTAAGAACTCCAGCTAATACTGCAAACTTAAGTTTCTTTTATACTGTACAAGACGGTTTACTAAAAGGTGTTTCTATTGGAGCAATCGGAAATTACATCGGAGATAGAGTTGGTGGTTGGAACAGTCAATACGACTCTAAGAAACCAAACGGAATCAACGACAGAGAAATTCCTTTAGACGCCTACACTACAATTGATGTATCTGCAGGTTACACTTGGAGAAAAATCTCAATCTTATGTAAATTATCAAACATTACAAACGAATTAAATTATACAGTTCACGAGAATTATAGTGTGAATCCAATTGCACCTCGTCAAGTAATGACAAGCTTAAGATATAAATTCTAAGAAACATTTAGTTTCTCTTAATAAAAACCTTTTTCTGAAATTTTCATTTAATGAAAATCAGAAAAAGGTTTTTAATTTTAGTCAAATATAAATATTCAACCAAGGTTAGCTTTAAACTCAGAAATTAGAAACTAGCATCGAACGTTTTTCCCGCTTGCATTCTTGTTTTTACTAGCTTAATTCCTATTCGTTATTATAAAAATCAAACCTTGTTTATTACTAAACGAGGTTTTTTGTTTTAAAGAAAAGTACATTAATTGTATTACTTTTGCCAAGCAAATAATCCGAACCTCAACATCCGACAAAAATTCTAAATATGATAGACTCCAAAAAGAACCAATTAAAAAAAAGCCTTGGGCTAAGTTTTAATATTGCGGTATTAATTGGAGGTACTATAGGAGTTGGAATTTTGCGCACACCGGGTACAATTGCGGGATTATTAGATAATTACTGGCTCATTATAGCTTCTTGGCTTTTTGGAGGATTGTTTGTCTTAATTGGAGCCAATTCCTATGCCGAACTAGCTACTATGCTCCCTAAAGCTGGAGGATCCTATAATTATATAAAAAGAGCTTTTGGCAACTATGCAGGTTTTCTCTCGGGTTGGTTTGATTATATTACCAATGTAATTCCGCCTGCTTTTTACTGCATTGTTATCAGTGAATATATCATTATCTTATTTCCAAGTCTGCAAAACTACTCAACAACAATTGCCATCTCACTATTAATAGCATTTGTATTATTACATTTAAGTGGCGTAAAAAATGGGAGTATTATCCAACAAATTACCAGCTTCATTAAAGTAATTTGTTTTGTTGCCTTAGTAGTTGCTTGTTTTATGTATTCGGGAGTAAAATTAGCTCCGATTCAAAAAGACAGTTCCGTCTTTCAGATTGGTATTTTATTTGGATTATTTAAATCACTTCAGCTTATTATCGGAACATATAACGGCTGGAATAGCGTCTGCTTTTTTGCAGAAGAAAATGACGATCCGAGCAAAAACATTCCGAAATCATTATTTAGCGGCGTACTACTTGTAATTGCTATTTATGTTTTAGTAAACATTGCTTTTTTACATGTTTTACCACTTGAAACTGTGGCAAAATCTAATTTGGTTGCTGCCGATGTGGCAAATATTATCTTCGGAAAAAATGGTGCTATAATAGTTACAGTCATTTCTATTTTTTCTCTGATTAGTATCTTGAATGCATTTATGATGATACCGCCAAGAATTTTATACGGATTAAGTCGTGATGGCTTTTTTATCAAAAAAGGAACAGCGGTAAACAAAGGCGGAACTCCAATTGTTGCTCTTTTGGTTTCCTCATTATTTAGTTTATTCTTAATTTGTATCGGCTCGTTTGAAGTCTTATTTTCCTTTGCAGCCTTCACCTCTATTATTGTTTGGGGATTAGCTTATTTTTCGCTTCTTAAACTAAGAATTTCAGAACCTGATTTACCAAGAGCTTATCGTTCTTTTTGGTATCCATGGACTACTATTTTGGCTATTTTGGTATCATTAGCACTATTGATAGGATTTATATATAGCGATCCTAAAAGCTTTATAATTATAGTTGGTATCACCTTGATTTCTTATCCTTTATTTTTGGTTTTAACCAGAAAGAAGTAAAAACTGAATTACTGATGACATAGGGTTGTCACCAGATGTAATTTACTTTGTAATCTAAACATACAAAAAATGAATAAATTAGATTTAACAAAAACAGATAAGGTATATTATACTGCCAAAACTGAACCTCAGATAGTTTATATTGAAAAAGCACATTATTTATCAATTGTAGGTAAAGGCGATCCTTCTGGAGAAGCTTTTGCAAATAATATCCAGGCGTTGTATCCAACAGCTTATGCGATAAAGTTTATGTGCAAAGCATTAAACAATGACTTTGTTGTTCCTAAACTTGAAGCTTTATGGAGTTTTGATGAAGAAAAATACAATAACGTATCTATTGATGAAGCACCATTAAAAATCCCAAGAAGCGAATGGAATTACAGAATCATGATTAGAATGCCAGATTTTGTCACCAAAGAACAAGTTGAAACTGCTATTGATATTGCCATCAAAAAACAAATAAAACTAGCAAGTACAATTGAATTTTATGAAATGACTGAAGGCAAAGTAATACAAATTCTTCATATTGGACCTTTTGCTAATGAGCCCGAAACTCTTAAACAAATTCAGGAATTTTCTAAGGAAAATAATTTGCAGAAAAACGGAATGCATCATGAAATCTATTTATCGGATTTCCGAAAAACACCTCCTGAAAAATTGAGAACAATACTAAGAGAACCTGTAAAATAAAGCCTCCTTAAATGCAAAAATCCCAATACTAAAACTAGTACTGGGATTTTTTATTTTTAAAAGAAAATCTAGTTCTTATTTCAAACCAGCAATACTTTGCTCAATTGTAGCAATTTTTGCTAATGCATCTGCTTCCTTTTGTTTTTCGTTTGCCAAAACTTTCTCTGGCGCACCTGCAACAAATTTCTCATTTGCCAATTTAGACTGAACCGATTTTAAGAATCCTTGTGTATAAACTAACTCTGCAGTAAGTTTTGCAATTTCTTCTTCAACATTAATATTTCCTGTTATCGGAATAAAATATTCATTCGATTTTACTCTAAAAGATAATGCTCCATCTACTTTATCCGAAACATATTCTAATGAAGTAATGTTTCCTAATTTGGTTACAACCGAATCAAAATAAGTAGAAGCTTTATCGTTGTTTACAACCTTTAATTCAATAACATCTTTAAACGGAATATTCTTGTCTTTACGGATTGTTCTTATTCCAGAAATTACCTCGCTTGTGTTTTCAAAATCAGCAATTAATTTAGCATCAAAAGGTTTCAATTCTGGCCAAGTCGAAACAATTAAAGCTTCTTCTGGAGTTCTATCGGCAATTATATGCCAAATTTCCTCTGTTAAGAAAGGCATAAACGGGTGTAACAATTTCAAGTTACTTTCTAACATTTCTATTGCTTTCGCAAAAGTAGCACTGTCAATAGGTTGTTGGTAAGCTGGCTTAATCATTTCAAGGAACCATGAACAGAAATCATCCCAAACTAATTTATAAATCCCCATTAAAGCATCTGAAATTCTATATTTGTCAAAATTATCTTCAATGTCAACTAATGTTTGTTGCAATTTAGCTTCGTACCATTCGATTGCTACTTTTGATGATTCTGGTTGAGGAATTGTATCCGAAACTTCCCATCCTTTGATCAATTTAAAGGCATTCCATATTTTATTAGAAAATCCTTTTCCTTGGTTACATAATTCTTCATCAAACATGATATCATTTCCTGCAGAAGCACTTAAAAGTAATCCTACACGAACTCCATCAGCACCGAATGTATCAATTAAATCTAAAGGATCAGGTGAATTACCTAATGATTTAGACATTTTACGACGTTGCTTATCACGTACTAAACCTGTTAAATATACATTTGTAAATGGTTTTTCGCCTGCATATTCATAACCAGCAATAATCATTCTGGCAACCCAGAAAAATAAAATATCCGGACCTGTAACCAAGTCGTTAGTTGGATAATAATATTTAAAATCTTCGCTTTCTGGATCCATTATTCCACCAAAAACCGACATTGGCCATAACCAAGAGGAGAACCAAGTATCTAAGGCATCAACATCCTGTTTTAAGTCAGATGTCTTTAGTGAATTGTTAGCCGTTTTTTCTTGTGCTAATTTTAAAGCGTCTTCTATGTTTTCTGCAACTACAAAATCTTCTTTTCCGTCTCCATAAAAATAAGCTGGAATTTGTTGTCCCCACCATAACTGACGAGAGATATTCCAATCGCGAATATTATTTAACCAATGCGCGTAGGTATTTTCAAAACGTTTTGGGTGTAATTTAATATCACCATCAACTAAAACAGATTTAATTGCTGGTTTTACTAAATCTTCCATTTTAAGAAACCATTGATCTGATAATCTTGGTTCGATAACTGCTTTCGTTCTTTCAGAAGTTCCTACTTTATTAAGGTGTATCTCAGTTTTCGCCAAAGCACCAATTTCTTCTAATTCTTTTGCAATCTCAGTACGAACTACAAAACGATCTTTCCCTTGATAATGCAATCCGAAACTATTAAGCGTAGCATCTTCATTAAAGATATCTACAATTTCCAGATTATGCTTCTCTCCTAGCGCTTTATCATTCATATCGTGCGCAGGAGTAACTTTAAGACATCCTGTTCCGAACTCTACATCTACATATTCGTCTTCTATAATAGGAATAACTCTTCCTGAAATAGGAATAATAGCTTTTTTACCTTTTAAATGTGTAAAACGCTCATCATTTGGATTAATACAAATTGCAGTATCTCCGAAAATAGTTTCAGGTCGCGTTGTGGCAACAGTCAAAAATTCCTCAGTTCCTTCGATTTTATATTTAAGGAAAAATAATTTTCCTTGCTGTTCTTCATAAATAACTTCTTCATCAGATAAAGTTGTTTTTGCCTCAGGATCCCAGTTTACCATTCGGTAACCTCTATAAATTAATCCTTTGTTATATAAATCTACAAATGATTTAATTACAGATGCTGACATATCTGGATCCATAGTAAACTTAGTTCTTTCCCAGTCGCAAGAAGCTCCTAGTTTTTTTAACTGATCCAAGATTACACCACCATATTTATCTGTCCATTCCCAAGCATGAGCCAAGAATTCTTCACGAGTCAAATCATTTTTATTGATTCCTTCGGCTTTTAATTTAGCAACAACTTTAGCTTCAGTAGCGATCGATGCATGGTCTGTTCCTGGTACCCAACAAGCATTGAACCCTTTAAGACGTGCTCTTCTTATCAATACATCCTGAATGGTATTGTTAAGCATATGTCCCATGTGCAAGACTCCTGTAACGTTAGGTGGAGGGATTACAATAGTATAAGGTGTTCTATGATCTGGCTCTGAATGAAAATAATTATTTTTCATCCAATAGTCATACCATTTGTTCTCGATTGTTTTAGCGTCAAATTGTGCTGGAATTGTCATTTTATCTTGGATATGTTTTATCGTTAATTTGTTTAATTACTAAATTGTCTAATCGTTTTTACCTCAGCAAAATAACCGATCAGGCAGCTTAACAAATAACCCTTTTATACTTTGGTTTGATTTTTGTATTTATAATAGAGAACAAAAGTAAATAATTAAGTACACTATAAAAAGCGAATTAATAATTTGTGTATTAATTAAAAGAAAGTATATTTACTTAATAACTTAAAACAATTTCAAATGAAGAAAGCAGCCTCATTTATAGCAATCCTTATGGTAACAACCATCGGTCTTGCTCAAAACGGCCCAAAAATTGATTTTGCTGCCAAGGACAATACGATTGATTATGGTACAGTAAGTAAAGGTGATAACGGGGCCAAAGCCTTTGAATTTACTAACTCTGGAGATGCACCATTAATGATTACATCAGTACAGTCTACAGCAGGTATTAGTATTGTATCTAAACCAAGTGCGGCAATTATGCCTGGAAAATCAGGAAAAATTGAAGTTAAATTTAATATGGCTCCAGGGCCAATAAGAAAAACAATTACTGTAGAAACTAATGCAGTAAACTACCCTGAGGGTCGTGTAGCTTTAAAAATTAGAGGAGAAGTAGCGAACTAACATTCAAATCAAACTTCTTATAAATACAAATCGCTTCCTAAAATTTAGGAAGCGATTTTTTTTTAGTTTGGCACGAATTGGCTACAAAGGAACGCGGATGAAACGGATTTACTAAAGTAAAGACGCTGATAAAACAGATTTTTAAAAACAATAGATAGAAAATCCGTTTTTATCTGTGTTTTCGCGATAGCGAATCCGTATCATCCGCGTTCCCTTTTACGCGCAAACCAAACCTTTGTCACTTTGTACCTCAAAACCTAAGAGCCTTCATTTGAACCTTTACGGTTAATTTTTTGCCACAGATTAAAAGGATTAAATAGATTTAAAGCTTTGCGAGCTTCGCGTAAACCTTTGCTAACTTTGCGGTTAATTTCCCCACCAAATAAATAATTCTTATAAATTCTTAATCACAAATTCGCTTCTACGGTTTAACTCATGTTGTTCTTCGTTACAAGCATCATCGGTTTTACATTTTATAATCGGCACCGATTCTCCATAACCTTTGGCAACAATTCTCTTAGTATCAATTCCCGAATCTACCAGATATTCTTTGGTCGATTGTGCTCTTTTTTGAGATAAATCAGCATTATACTTATCATTACCTCTGGAATCGGTATGAGAACCAATCTCGATAACCATATCAGGATATTTCTTCATTAATTCTAAAACTCTGTTTAAGATAACTTTAGATTCTTTTCTTATATACCATAAATCGTAATCAAAATAAATAGGATCGGTCTTGATAATTAATCTGTCTTTATCTCTTATAACATCTTTTTCCTGTGCAATAATCTTCTCTACTTTTTCTTTTTGATCTGTAATAGCTTTCTCTGCCTTCTCTTTTTTCTTGATTTCAGCTTGTGCTAATTCATTTGCTTTAGTTTTTGCCTCTTTTGCTTTTAAAGCCACTAATTCCAAAGCTTCTTTTTGTTTCTTCTGCTCTTCAAGTTCTTTTTCTTCTTGTTTTATGACCTCAAGAGATTTAAGCGCCATCGATGCATCGTTACTTTTCCCTCTTGTTTTATCAAGAACTAAGATTCTGGAATTACTCGTATAATTTTCTTTAGATGCCGAAATTGTATAGGCTAACTCACAAGCTACTTTAAAATTAAACTTTCCATCGGCAGCCGTTACAATCGTACGCAATTGTTTGCTTTCTTCCTGCTGAAGTATAACCACAGCATTTTCTAGCGGTAATTTTGTATCAACATCTGTAATTATCCCTGCAATAAGTTGCTTGCAATCTTCAATCAGCAATGATTTAATTTCATTTAACTGGTAGATATCATCACTCCCTTTTCCTCCTACTCTGTTCGAGGCAAAATATCCTTCTTTGGTATCTGAATCTATATTAAAGGAGAAATCATCTAAATTTGAATTTAATGGTAAACCTACATTCAAGGGTTTTGTAAATGTTCTCTCTTTAATCTCGGATACAAAAACATCGAGTAAACCATAGCCTAAATGCCCATCGGAGGAGAAATAGAGTTTATTATCTTTTGATGCAAACGGAAACTGTTCTCTTTTATCGGTATTAATTAATGCGCCTAAATTTTGAGGATTGCCATACGCACCTTCGTTTATTGCTACCGAAAATATATCAAATGAACCTAATGTTCCAGGCATATCCGAAGCAAAATATAATGTCTTTTCATCAGGACTTAAAGCGGGATGTTCTACTGAATAATTTTCGCTGTTAAACGGAAGTGAAATCACATTTTTCCATTTTCCTTTTACTAGCTCAGCTCTAAAAATCTGAAGATTCGAAATTTTATCATCGTTTTTTCCTCTTCGTCCGTTTTTATAATTATTTCTTGTAAAATAAATAGTTTTACCGTCTTTTGTAAAAACAGCATTAGATTCGTGCATTCCTGTTTTTAATTCTTTTGCAAAATAATACGCAATCGAATCTCCTGCTTTTATCTTGTTTATAGATGTCGAAACTAGATTAAGATACGTTTCATTATCCCATTTGTACATTTTATCAAATATTCCTGGTCTCTTTTTTACTGCTGCAAAAACTAAACTATCTTTATATTTTACTGCTCCAAACTCGGAGTTTTTGGTATTTATAGCTAGATTTTTAATAATAAATCTCTCTCCAATAGCCGTAATATTCTCTAATTCTTTAGTAGCATTTTCAAAGTCTAAATAATCCTGACTGTTTTTAGAATAATATTGTTTTAAAACTTCATTTGCTTCTTCATAACTATTGGTCGCTTTAAGCGTATGAGCATATTTAAAATAGTAGTTTCTATCTAAATCCTTATCATAACTTTTAATCAGAAGTCTATAATATTGTTGTGCTTTCTTTAAATCATTGGTATAATAATACGAATCGGCTAAGTTTTTTATGGCTTCCGCCGAAGGCTTTTCGGAGACTATTTTTTCGTACAACGGAATAGCTTCGCTGTAATATGTTTTATCAAAGAAACGTTTTGCTCGAGCCAAATCTTGATCTTGAGCATTTATAAACTGTATTGAAAATACGAATATAATAACTAGTAATTTTTTCATATTTTTCATTTTAAAAGAATCTTGGTGATTTATCATATCCCTTGCCTAATAAATCCAAGTCAAAAAGAAGCATAATCTCGTGCGTTCCAGAATTAAACTGTCCAAAATTAGTTGTGGTATAATCATAAGCATAACCTACTCTAATTGCTTTGGTAACGTTTACATTCATCAGGACACTTACTGCATCATCGACCCTGTAAGCAGCACCTAGTTCAAATCGTTCGTTGTACAAAACATTCGCAGTAATATCTACAGAAACTGGTGCTCCAACCACAAATTTTGACATAAAAGCTGGTTTTAGTTTGAACGCATCACTAAGCTGAAATACATATCCTGCAGTTAAAAACGTATGAATATCTTCGGAACCATACGCGTTTATTCCTGATTTCTCTTCGATATGTTTGGACTTCAATAAATTTGGTGCAGATAATCCAACATAAAATTTATCTGTAAAATAATAAGCTCCTAAACCTATATTGGGTTTGGTAACATTTACGTTTTCGGCGAAAGCTAAATCGGTAGTAACATCCCCACTCTGAAGTTGAAATCCATTAAAATTAGTTTGCAAAGAGGTTAATCCTGCTTTTAGCCCTAACGAAAGTTTATTGTTTCCTCCTAACTCTAGTATATAAGCAAAATCGGCATAGAAATTATTCTCTTTTTTGGCTCCATCACCTATATCATCAGATATTAATGAGGCTCCCACTTCTATTTTATCACTTAAAGAAGTATGTGCAAAAAAGTTAAATGTTTTAGGTGCGCCAACTGCTCCTACCCATTGTGTTCTATATAAAGTTCCTAAATTTAGCATTGCTGGTGTTCCTGTTGCATAGGCTGGATTTACAATACTCATATTATACATATAATGTGTGTATTCGGGATCTTGCTGCGCAGAAGCGTGAACGATATAGAAAAGAAAACTTATAATTAGTATTATTTTTTTCATCTGAAAATTATATTAAATAGGAATTATCGATTTAAATAAAGACGACCTTGCAAAGGCGATCTGTTATCTTTATTGAAATGGACAACATAAAAATAAACGCCATTTGGTGCAACTCCATCAATTACTTTGGAATCGGAATTCTTACCATCCCATTCTGGTTTATTTTTATTACCTGTAAACATTAAGTTTCCATATCTGTTATAAATTTCGAGGGTATAATCGGGGTATAAAAAGTCTATATCTGGAATTGTATAAGTATCATTTGTACCATCTCCGTTTGGCGAAAATCCGTCGGGAATGAAGAAATCAGCATACTCTTCTTCATTAGTACAATTTGTAAGTGAAACTTTTGCTATCAGCACATCATTAGAAAAACAATTTGTAGTGCTTGAGAAATCAAACCCGTAATAAGTTGTATTGTCCTCTAATAAAGTTGCTTTAGTTAACTGATTTCCATTGTCTGGAGCATCATACCAAACTACCGAAGCCGAAGCATTTGTATTATTAGATAAATCGGCAATTGTAGGGTTATTTATTCCACAAAAATCTTGTCCTTTAGGTATTAATACTGGTGCAGGTGTATCATTTACAGTAATAACACTTAAACTTTCTTGTGATACACATCCTCCAGGTGCCGTTACTTTAACATAGTAATTTCCCGATACCAATATGGTAGAGGCTGCTAAAGGAGTCGTAGCCGTGACTGAATCATACCACTTATATTGAGTTCCGTTTGGTACTAAATTGGCAACTGTTGCTTCATCTGATTTACAAAAAAGCTGGGGATTAGTTGTTGGTGCAGTAGGAATAGCATTTATTAAAAAATCATCTAATAAACCTGTAGGTGCAATACCGCAAGTAGTTTCATTATTGGTAACTTTTGTAATTGTAAGTCTGGTTGTACCTGTATTAAGGAGTAAATTTTGCGGAATTATAAAACTCGCTTTTGCATTTGTTACTAATAAATTGATTGTTTGCGTCGTTGCCGAATTACTTCCCGAAATCGTGTACGAAATTGCAATATCTTTTAAAGTTCCTAATCCAGAAATAGTAACAGGGACAGGTTCATTTAAACAGAAATCATCTATTTGTACCTTAAAATTAGTTGCATTAGGCAAAGGCTTAACCACAATATTACCTATAACATTAGCTGTATTAGTACATTTAGTAACGCTATTTGTAATCTTTGTAATTACCACAGAGGTATTTCCATCTTTACTAATTAAAGCTGCTGGAATTATAAAATCAGACACAACTCCATTAACAACAGTTATTGATGCTCCTTGGGCATTTGCAGTATTGGCTCCACTAAGTTTATAGACAATATCATAAGTTCCGTTTAAAAGTTTTGAAGCTCCGGTAATCTGTACTACAGCATTTTCTTTCTGACAGATTGGGTCAATTTTTAATTTTGCAGAATCTAAATTGGGAATTGGATAAACATTTAAAATATCCGATAGATTATCCACTATATTTTTACAAACACCTTTGTTCCATTCGGCAACTATACTCGTAATTTCAACTTTAAAAGCCCCAACTTCCTGAAAATTAACAGCCTCTAATGGAAAAGTTACTACACCATTATTAAAGATTACTGATTCGGTCTTAACTGATGTCGCTGTTGGTCCCGATATGGTATAAGTAATGTTATATTTACCATTAGGAATAACTTCTGGTCCTCTTGTAAGTGTTGCCAAATAAGTCGCACTGGCAATTTCGGTCTCACATATATCTGAATCAACAACAAGAGTAGCTCCTGTAAAATCTAAACTTTTTTCGAGTGTAATTACTGCTGATACCGATTTATTAGAACATGGCCTATGACCATTAAGAGTTGGTGCTAAAACGGTATAAGTATACTCATAATCTCCTGCTCCCTGCGTATCAAATATTTTCTGAAGATTGACTTTATACCCTGGCGCTACTATCCCTGGACCACTCCATTCGCCTCCAGGATCTTGACCAACAAGTAAACCATGCAAATCAAAATTGGTATAAGTGGCTAAATCTGTACTTCCGCACAACAATAAATCCTTTGCGTTTCCTGGTTCGGGTGCTCTAACAACCGTTATCCATACCGTTACTGATGGTATTAGTAATATACAGCCGGGTACTGGAGGTACTGTATACGTAAATTTAAAGGTTCCTTGTAATCCTTTAATCGGAAATCCAGAGGGAACAATTTGACCTGCACCGTTAGTCCAGGTTCCGTTTTTATGTGGCCCCATAACGGTACCATTAAATGCTTCAAAAAGATTATAAGTCTCTCTATCGCTACATGGCGTAGCATAAGGAGCTGGTACTCCTGCATAAGCCCCTATAGTAATTCTTAATTTCGCTGTAGTACTTACACATCCAGGAGTAGCCGGAACTGTGTAGGTAAACTGATAAACACCACCCCTACTAATATTTTGCGCATATAAAATACCCGTTATAGTATCTAGTTCTTGAGTGTTACTATCATCTGTCCATTTTCCTCCAGCAGTTGGATTACCATCTAATAATCCTAGTAGATTAATTGATTCATGTACTGGATTCTCAATATCACATATTTTTACGTCAGTATCTATACCTGCACATTGTGCAATACTTTGGGATGGTAATAAGAATAAAACAATAAAAAATAAAAGTATTTTTAATGCAACAAGGTAGTTTTTGACCATATATTATTATTAAATTTCTAATAAAACTAACAAAACAATTCCTTAACACCAAAAAAACATATTTATTTAGCAATTTAGCACCTAAAAACAATATATTTTAACACATTTAGTATCAATATCCAACAATAACAATTGTCAAAATCCAGGCACCTTATAATTCATCTGTTAATTTAAAACGAAATTTAAAAATTTGACTCTCTCTCTCAACTTCTAAATTTATCCAAATATCATCTTCCGATTTTAGCAATGCATTTACTTGTTGCAAAGAGTATTTATAGGCTTTATTTCCGTTGATGCTAATAATAATATCTCCGCTTTTTAGACCTGAAAGCTCAGCAGCAGATTTTTTTCGAATATTAGCTATTTCAAAAACAGGTTTTAATTGAAATTTATATCTAAAATCATTACTCATTTTTTCTCCTTTAGAATCAAATGAATCTCCCATCATAGGGACAGTTTCAAGATGTACAGTTTCTTGTACCCATTGCAAGCCATTGTGCTGAATTATAATTCCGCTTTTATTATAAGTAAAAGGATGAGAGAAATCTCTATTTTTCTTGAGGTATATTTTTTTATCAGCATAGTCAAAAACCAATGTAAACCTTTTTAAGATCTCCCCTCCTACAGAACCTATCCTATCTGGAACCATCCTTACATTACGAATAGAACTTGAATCTGGAAAAGCAATTATAGGATTCTTAAAAGTAAAATCTCCAATAGAAAACGAAGAAACTCTGGCTCGCCTTCCCTCAATATCTCCACTAAATCCTTTTCCTAAATAATCTTCAAAGTTTTTCTTAGGTACTTTTATTCTTGAGTTTTGAAAAACCCAAAAAGCATCACTATTCCCAATATCAATTAAAAGTTTGGCAGGGGTTTCAACACTGTCTATAACTGCAGTAGAATAAAGATATGGTTTGGATTTCTCTATAGTAATAGGAATAGACTTGAATTTTTTCTCAAATTTAATTCGATTTTGTTCATTCGATTTAAAGACAATAATTTTTTTCTTCTGATAATTAATCTCAACTAAATTATTTCTAAAAAACTGATACCCTATAATACCATTTACAGGAATGCCTATATGAGAAGACAAATTAAAATCCTGATCCAATATTATATATAATAAATGATTGGTCGATTTTAATCCATTTATATCTAATGTGTTATTTGTCGATTTTAAACCTTCGATTGCTTCTTCGGCTCCTAAACCTCTAAGTCTTATTTTTTCGACATTAAAAAAATTTACTTCCTTTTTATCTTCTAAACTAAAAAGCACAGTGTCATCGACTCCAGAGTCTAATAAAAAATTTAATTCGACTCCATTTACCTTTATAGGTACAAATATTAAATTATTTATTAATTTAAAGGGAATACTAATCTTGTTAGTATGTCCATCGATAACAAATCCATCTTGTGCAAATGCAGTAAAGGTGACTATTTGCAAAAAAAACAAAGTAATTTTTCTTTTCATTAAGAGTA
The DNA here is from genome assembly GCF_002156885.1 of Flavobacterium sp. AJR. Taxonomy (NCBI): domain Bacteria; kingdom Pseudomonadati; phylum Bacteroidota; class Flavobacteriia; order Flavobacteriales; family Flavobacteriaceae; genus Flavobacterium; species Flavobacterium sp. AJR. Next base: position 16,616 of record NZ_NCWQ01000030.1, read on the forward strand.
TTTCTTATAAAAATACTAAAATTTTAGTTAATTAATACAAATAAGCATGTGCTAATATTGTTCACGTTAAATTCGAAAAAAAAATGCAAATTTGCACTTCAATAATAAAACACATGCCAACAATTTCACACAAAGGCAGAAACATGCCCGAATCACCGATACGTAAACTTGCTCCTTTTGCAGATCTTGCAAAACAAAAAGGACACAAAGTGTATCATCTAAACATTGGTCAACCGGATATCAAGACACCCGAAGTGGCCATCGAGGCGGTAAAAAATATTGATTTAACTATTATTGAATACAGTCCATCTGCAGGATATGAAAGTTATAGAAAAAAACTAGCAAAATTTTACCAACGCCAAAATGTAAACGTTAACTCAGAAGACATCATTGTTACTACAGGTGGTTCTGAAGCCTTATTGTTTGCACTGGCCACGATAACAGATCCTGGTGATGAAATTATTATTCCAGAACCTTTTTATGCTAATTACCATGCTTTTGCATCATCAACAAGTGCAACTGTAGTTCCTGTAATTTCTACAATCGAAAGCGGCTTTGCTTTACCAAGCATTGAAACTGTCGAAAAATTAATTACGCCTAAAACTAAAGCAATTTTAATATGTAATCCTGGTAATCCAACAGGTTATTTATATACTGAAGCCGAAATTAAACAATTGGCTACTTTGATTAAAAAACACGATTTGTATTTAATCGCCGATGAAGTTTATCGTGAGTTTTTATACGATGGAGACGATGTACATTATTCAGTAATGAATCTTGAAGATGTACAGCAAAATGTAATTATGGTCGATTCAGTTTCCAAACGCTACAGTATGTGTGGCGCAAGAATTGGTTGTTTGGTTACCAAGAACAAAGATGTTCTGGCAACAGTAATGAAATTTGCTCAGGCACGTTTGAGTCCGCCAACAATAGAACAAATTGCCTGTGAAGCTGCTATAGACACACCACAAAGTTATTTTGATGAAGTTATATCAGAATATAAAAGTCGTCGCGATACTCTAATAACCGAATTAAATAAAATTGATGGCGTAATTGTGACAAAACCAAAAGGAGCATTTTATTGCATCGCACAATTACCAATAGAAAATGCCGATGATTTTGCACAATGGCTTTTAGAAAGCTATGATTTAAACAGAGAAACGGTTATGGTTGCTCCTGCCGCAGGATTTTATTCGACTCCTGGAATGGGATTAAATCAGGTAAGAATTGCTTACGTCTTAAATAAAAAAGACTTAATTACTGCAGTAAACATATTAAAAGAAGCGCTTTTAGTTTATAACAAGAAGTAATAAAATAATCTTCAAATCCTTTAGCTAGGAATTCGCAAATTAGCCAATGTTAATTTGTGAATTCCTAGCTTTTTTTTATCCAAAATTTAAATCATAATCTTAAACAAATCTTGTTTACTAGATCAGTTACAAAAAAAAAATTAATCATTCTGTGTGTTTAATTTTAACCTTATACAACAATCTTTTTATCTTCTGCTCTAAATGATACAATAAAAACTTATCATGTTACAATAAAAACTTATCTGGGAAAACACCACATGAGCATATTCATACCTTTGCACGATACTCAAAATATTGATTTACAACAAAATACCCAATCATCGTGAAAAAAAAACTACACCTTTTTCTTGCTTCACTGTGCCTCATTGGTGGCTACTTAAATGCCCAGCAAAAGACACAGCTTCCTATCAAAGGCAGCTACAATGATGTTGCAATAACTACATCATCTAATGCTGTAAACTATACAAGTACCGGCTTATACTTAGAGGGTGGAACTACCGCTGCACCTACAGAAACATACATCCGTTTCCAAGGAATTTCATTACCAACAGATGCTGTTATACAGAGTGCTAATCTTATATTTTATGGAAGAACTGCCAGTACAGTGGGTACAATCGTTAATATTTTTGGCGAAAGAGGAAATTCGGATGCATACCCTACCTCTACTGCACCAACTACTGCTACTTCAATAAAAGGGCGCCAATACACATTCGATTCCGTGACATGGAATACCCCTGCTTGTGTAGCAAATAAAGAGTACACAACACCCGATGTAACAAACTTGTTACAGGATATGTTTCCTGCAGGTGTAGGAAATGCCAATATATCTTTTAAACTAGCAGGAAATCAAAAAGGCTCCTTTGTTATGTGGTCTTTTGACGGAAACGCTGCTATGGCTCCCAAATTACAAATAACTTTTACATCGGCTTATGGTACTTTTACAACTACCGTGCTAGCTAATACCGATGATGGTCGCGAAAATACCAACGGATCAATGTACCTAACAGATGGCTACATCAACCTAGGAGGAAGATCTGACTCTAGTAATAGTGTTGTAAGATTTCCTGTTGTCGAAATACCAGAAAAAGCAGAAATATCAGAAGCTTACATAGAGTTTTATTCATACGGTACAAGCCCTGCAAGTACCGTAAACATCTATACTGAGTTGGCAAATGCTGCTACATACGCAACCACTTCAGGCAATATTACTAAAAGAAACTATTCTGCAAACACAGTCAATTGGTTTACTGAATCTTGGACTATTAGTAACACACAACATAAAACACCAGATCTTAAAAACATTATTGATGCAACTCGTCTATCGGGATGGCAATCGGGTCAAGCAATCGGGTTTAAATTTGTTGGGACTTTGCAAAATAATGGAGCTACTGCAAGTACTAATGAAATGGGCGAATTATATAAACCTCGTCTTGTAATAAAATACAAAACAGAAGGTAATGGTCCCAAAATCGAAACAAATCCGCTAAATGGAGTTTCAGCAAGCGTTATATCAACAGGAAATGATGATGCAAGAGAATATACCAATGGCAACATGGCTTTGGGAGATGGTTATATGCATTTGAGTGGACGTACTGATGGCAGCGACAGCGGTTTTATTTTTAGAAATACCCAAATTCCAGCAAATGCTGAAATCAAAGATGCTTATATCGAATTTTATGCATACGCCACAAGTCCTGCTACAACCGTAAATATATACGCTGAGAAAAGCAACAATTTGCCTTATACAAATAATCCTAAAAGCATAACTGCTCGCGAGTATACCAATAACAACATTCAGTGGGCAACCGAAGCATGGACCAGCGATTTGGCAAAAAACCGAACTCCTAATCTAAGAAATGTTATCGACGAAATCCGTTTAAACGGATGGAAATCGGGCGAAAATATCGCATTCAAATTCAATGGAACTGGCTTAAACGATGGAGCAAGGGCTTATGCATACGAGGGATCAACACTTTACAGACCACGCTTGGTCGTAGAATATGTTAACAACGGTGCGGGCCCAAGCATAGTAGTTGACCCGAACGAAATACAAACCTCTGCCTCGATTGTGTCTACAGGAAATGATGACGGAAGAGAATATACTAACGGTAATATGGCTTTGGGAGACGGCGCTATCTTTTTAAGCGGACGTACGGATGGCAGCGACAGTGGTTTTACTTTTCGCAATACCCAAATTCCAGCAACTGCAGAAATTAAAGAAGCATATATCGAATTTTACGCTTACGCTACAAGTCCTGCTACAACAGTAAATATATATGCAGAGAAGAACCAAAAATCACCTTACAGCTATAATCCGAAAAGTATTACGGCTCGCGAATATACCACTAATAACATCCACTGGGCGACTGAAGCCTGGACTACCGATCTTGCAAAAAAAAGAACCCCTGACCTGAGAAATATCATAGACGAAATCCGTTTAAACGGATGGAAATCGGGCGAAAATATTGCATTTAAATTCAATGGACAGGCTTTAAATGACGGTGCAAGAGCTTACGCATACGAGGGATCTACACTTTATAGACCACGTTTGGTAGTAAAATATGTTAACAACGGTGCAGGGCCAAGTATAGTGGTTGACACGAACGAAGTGCAAACCTATGCCTCCATTATCAATACTGGAAATGATGATGGAAGAGAATACACAAACGGCAATATGGCTTTAGGAGATGGTGCTATGTTCTTAAGTGGACGTACTGATGGCAGCGACAGCGGTTTTATTTTTAGAAATACCCAGATTCCAGCAAATGCAGAAATCAAAGATGCTTATATCGAATTTTATGCATACGCCACAAGTCCTGCTACAACCGTAAATATATATGCTGAGAAAAGCAAAAATTCACCTTATACAAATAATCCTAAAAGCATAACAGCTCGCGAGTATACCAACAATAACATTCAGTGGGCAACCGAAGCATGGACCAGTGATTTGGCAAAAAACCGAACTCCTAATCTAAGAAATGTTATCGACGAAATCCGTTTAAACGGATGGAAATCGGGCGAAAATATTGCATTTAAATTCAATGGACAAGCTTTAAATGACGGCGCAAGAGCTTACGCATACGAGGGATCTACACTTTATAGACCACGTTTGGTAGTAAAATATGTTAACAACGGTGCAGGGCCAAGTATTGTGGTTGACCCGAACGAAGTACAAACCTATGTCTCCATTATCAATACAGGAAATGATGATGGAAGAGAATACACAAACGGTAATATGGCTTTAGGAGATGGTGCTATGTTTTTAAGCGGACGTATTGATGGCAGCGATAGTGGTTTTACTTTTCGCAATGCCCAAGTTCCGGCAAATGCAGAAATTAAAGATGCTTATATCGAATTTTATGCTTACGCCACAAGCCCTGCTACAACTGTAGATATATATGCTGAAATGAACCAAAAATCACCTTATGCCTATACCCCGAAAAACATTACGGCTCGTGAATATTCCAATAATAAAATTCATTGGGTAACTGAAAACTGGACTACCGATCTTGCAAAAAACCGAACTCCAAATCTGAGAAATATTATTGACGAAATTCGTTTGAACGGATGGAAATCTGGCGAAAATATTGCATTCAAGATCAATGGAATAGGCTTAAACGATGGGGCAAGAGCTTATGCATACGAAGGATCATCATTTTACAGACCACGCTTGGTGATAAAATATGTTCTTAACGGTGCTGGACCAAGTATAGTGGTTGACCCTAACGAAATACAAACTGAAGCTTCGATTGTATCTACCGGAAATGATGACGGAAGAGAATTTACCAACGGCAATATGGCTTTAGGAGATGGTTATATGTTTTTGAGCGGACGTACTGATGGTAGCGACAGTGGTTATATTTTTCGCAATGCTCAAATTCCGGCAAATTCAGAAATTAAAGATGCTTATATTGAATTTTACGCTTACGCCACAAGCCCCGCTACAACTGTAGATATATATACCGAGGTAAACCAAAAAACACCTTATACATATGACCCTAAAAGCATTACGGCTCGCCAATACTCCAATAATAAAATCAACTGGGTAACCGAAGCCTGGAATACTGATTTGGCAAAAAATAGAACTCCTAATCTGAGAAATATTATCGATGAAATTCGTTTAAATGGATGGAAATCAGGCGAAAATATCGCATTCAAATTCAATGGACTAGGTATAAACGATGGCGCAAGAGCTTATGCATATGAAGGTTCAGTACTTTATAAACCACGCTTAGTAATAAAATATGCTAACAATGGTACAGGACCAAGCATGGTGACAAACCCAACAGAAACACAAACCTCTGTTTCAATTGTAACCAATGGATATGATGATGGACGCGAAAATACGGATGGTAACATATATTTGGGTGACGCTTATTTATCACTAGCTGGACAACCCGATTCTTATAAAACAGGTATTCGCTTTCAAGCTGTTGAATTTCCTACTAATGCCGAAATAACAGAAGCATACATCGAATTTTATGCCTACGGTTCAAGTAATGCAACTACGGTATCTATAAAATCAGAGATAGGCGATGCGCAAATTTATTCACCGGTAAAAAATAATATTTCAAGCCGTACTTATACCGAAAATACTGAATTATGGAATACGGACACACGTAACGATTATGCACAAAACCGTACAGTAGATATTAAAAAACTGATCGACGAAAACCGTTTGAGAGGATGGGAATCCGGACAAGGCTTAGCATTCTTATTTGAAGGCAAGGGTGTGTCGTCAAATTTTGCCCGTGTACGCGCTTACGAAGCAGGTAATATGTATAGACCTCGTCTAGTAATTAAATACAAAGACAATCAAAAAGGACCGAATGCAGCATCTGTAATTAGTACGCTAAACAATGTAATAACTACTCCATCGCAAATGACCGGACTTGTTATTAACGAGGTATCGGCACAAGGTACTACGGATCAAAAGGAAGACTGGATAGAGATATATAACAGTCTAGATAAAATGGTTCTTATCGATAGTAATGTTTCCGTATCAAATAAAGACACTAAAAAAGATCTTAATATACTAAAAAACATTCTTGTTCCTGCTAAAGGATTTGCTGCACTAATAGCAGATAAAAAACCAGAAAAGGGAGACTTCCATCTTAATTTCGATTTGAAAAATACAGGAGGTACACTCTATTTATCGACTTTAGTAGGTAAAAAAACAACTGCTTTGGATGAATTGAAATACTTAGAAACTCCATACAATACAAGTTACGGACGAAGCACAGATGCATCAACTACTTTAGCGGCTTTTATCAATCCTACATACAATTTATCTAATAGTGTGGGTCAACAAGGATTGGCTTTGTCGTTCAGTAAAGAAAGAGGTGTATACCCAACAGGCTTTGATGTTACAATCACAGCTCCCGCAGGTACTACCATAAATTATACATTAGATGGTAAGTTTCCTTCAAAAACAGTTGGAACAAAATATACCGTTCCCGTTTCTATAAAACAATCATGTGTACTTAAAGTATATGCTTATGACGCAACAGGTAATTCAGGAGTAGCATCCCACACTTACGTATTGCAAGACAATTATAAGAACGAATTACCTACCAGTTATGCGCAATGGTATAATAAAACTTATATATTAACAGCCGACGAATATTCAAAAGCAATAGCTGAATTACCTATTATTTCTATATCGACAGATGCAAAGATATCTACTCTTTGGGTACAAGGCTCGTTTGAATATATAGATAAACATATTTATAGCGACCATACCAACTTTTTCTCAAATTCTACTACGAAGCAGTTTGGACAAGCGAGTCTAGCACAATATAACGGCGGAGTTAAATTTAAATTTAACAAAAACGCAGCCGTTAAAAAGGCAAACTATCCTTTCTTTGATACGTATCCTGGTGAAGTTTATCCTACCACAAATAAGATACAAGTTATCTCATTGAAAGAAGGACAAGATGGCCCTCAGAATAATATTTACAATACTGGTTACTTACGTTTCGACGAGAAGATGACAATGAACCTTAGCAAAGAAATAGGTAAATATGCACTAGACACCCGTTATGTAAATTTCTTTATAAACGGTAAATACAGAGGTGTTAAGACCATGAGAAACGACTTCAGTTCCAACAATTTAGAAGAAGTATTTGGAGATGATGCTGATAATTACACAACCGTAAATTTACAGGATGGTAATTTCCCAGGAGGTGTTGTTGAGGAAGGCGATGGTAGTACTGCCATTTGGCAAAATATAAAAAAACTCGCAGCAGCCAAAGATTTTCAAGGTTTTAAAAATTGGGTAGATGTTGAAGACTTAATCAAATTCCAGATTATGTTTATGTTTACTGATACCGAAAACGAAGCAATTGCCATAGTACACAATTATGCACCGACTTTCATGAAAGCCAAAATGAATATAAATGATACCGATGGTGCGTTTTTTGGAGGATTCACAGCCCCTACTTCATCAACAACAATGCCTGCAATAGGTTTTGCTGGCGGCGGAGGTAATTACAAACAAAAATGGATTTTAAATGATTCCAGATTAGGACCTGGTGGCTTATTCGGCAACTTCATGGGCTCAAATACGAATCAAACTACGGGTAACCTCGAATTTAAAACACTCGTAAAAGATTATGTACAGGCAGCATTTGGAGATTCAAAAAGTACGGTTGCAGCTCCTCTTTCTGTGAGTAATGTGCAGACTAAGATAAAAACTACAGTGACCGAACTGAATAATGTGTATAAACTGGACGCAGCTTATATGTCTTATGACAGAGAAGTCTACAATTATTGGAAAAATATAGATGTACCCAGAGTAATAGCTCAAGTACCTGAAAGGGTATCTTATTCATTGCAAAAATGGCAAGAATACAATATGGTTCATACTTTGCTGGCAACACCATTTGATACAACTGTTACAGGGCATATTACAATTAACAATCCTAATACAGGAACACAAGTGTATTATACGACCGATGGTTCAGATCCTATGGGCAAAGATGGTGTTGTTTCTCCATCGGCATTTCTGTACGATGCAAATAAAGGTATTACACTTTCTTCGGGGACTTATTCGTTGGTATCGAGAGCTTTTATCACTAATAACTGGGGGCCTTTGTCTAAGGCAGACGTAAAAGATAGCGTAATGACTAAACGTTCGGCAGCAAATATTTCGGAAGAATTATTAAATACCGAAGCTCAACATGTAATTATTTACCCTAACCCTGCTTATAACGAAATTAATGTAAACTTAGAGAATACAGCTTCTGTAAATTCAACGATGAGTATTTACTCTATCGATGGAAAACTGGTACAGAACAATACCTTAACAAGTCAATCTAATACTGTAAATATTGGAAATCTAAATTCTGGATTTTATATTATAAAGATTGTAAATGGTAATGGTACAGTAAGTACACATAAGTTAATTAAAAAATAATAAAGATTTCTTCTTTTTGAGAAATGTAAATGAAGAAAAACCTCTCTGATTAAATTCTGAGAGGTTTTTTTATAAATCTGCAGTAGGTTTCTATTCTAGATTAAAATGAGATTAAACCAAATGCAAATTACATTTATCTTGAACAAAGAAGAATTAATGGACAGAGTTAATACTTTAAAACAAAACATTTTAGCCTATATTGCCAAAAATAATAGACAACAAAAGAAACAATTAGTTAATAAAGTGTGAATGATAACAACAATCAAAAGTTGTTGTCATTTCTGTTTTAGGCAACTACGTGCATCTAATCTAAAAAGTGAAGATTAAATAGTAGAAACGATAGAAAATGTTTCCCTTTTATTAATTATCTTTACGCACTCAAAAAGATATACCCAATATAATAGTAGTTTTTAATGATAAATAACGAAGATTTTTTAGACGAAATAGGTGACAATCATATCGGTTCAAGTGCGCAAAATCCAATCAGAGAAGATGCTTTTGCAATTACTGACGATGAAAAAATAGAAAAAATAAAGAAAGATGTTGAAAACATTCTACTTACACTTGGAATGGATTTGACTGACGACAGTTTAAAAGGTACTCCAAACCGAGTAGCAAAAATGTTTGTCAAAGAAATCTTTGGCGGACTTAATCCTATAAGAAAACCAAAAGCATCTACTTTTGATAATAATTATAAATATGGCGAAATGTTGGTTGAAAAAAACATTACGCTTTATTCTACCTGTGAACACCATTTATTACCAATTATAGGAAGAGCTCATGTTGCTTATATTTCTAACGGAAGAGTAATTGGTCTATCAAAAATGAACCGAATTGTTGAGTATTACTCAAAAAGGCCTCAGGTTCAAGAGCGATTAACTATGCAAATCGTTCAGGAATTACAAAAAGCTCTTGGTACTGAAGATGTAGCTTGCGTTATTGATGCAAAACACCTTTGTGTAAATTCAAGAGGAATTAAAGATATCGAAAGCAGTACAGTAACATCTGAATTTGGCGGTAAATTTAAAGATCCTCAAACAAGAAGAGAATTTTTGGATTACATTAAGTTAGAAACACAATTCTAATATTGGTGGGTTAATCGTTTATTTGGTTAATCGAGAAATATATTAACGATTAATTACAATTAAACAAAAATGTACATATTTTCCTTTGAGAAGTTGGATGTTTGGCAAAACTCAAGAATGTTTGTTTTAGATATTTATAAATTAACAAGTAAATTTCCTTCAACTGAATTATTCGGAATAATTTCTCAAGTAAAAAGGAGTTCTTCTTCAATAGCAACAAATATTGCCGAGGGAACTTCTAGAAATACAAACAAGGACAAAGCACATTTTTTAACTATTTCATATTCATCTGCGATGGAAACTTTAAATCACATAATAATTGCTAAAGATTTAAATTATATATCTGAAGAAGAATATATAAGTTGTCGAGAAAAAATTGAAAAAATTTGCAATCAGATTAACAGCTTAAAAAAATATTACCTTACTCTAACATAGAAGTTCAAACAAATAAACAGTTAAACGATTAAACAAATTAGCTTTTAAACGAATAAAACAGTAAAAAAATATGCCTTTATATACAAGTCAACATCTAAAAATATACAATTCACTTTCGGGTGAAAAAGAAAATTTCAATCCTATTCATGAGGGAAATGTTGGAATGTATGTTTGCGGGCCTACAGTTTACAGCAATGTACACTTAGGAAATGTTAGAACTTTTATGTCTTTTGACGTAATCTTTAGGTATTTTTCGCATTTGGACTATAAAGTGCGTTACGTAAGAAATATTACTGATGTTGGTCATATTGTGGATGATGTTGACGAAGGTGAAGATAAAATTGCAAAAAAAGCGCGTTTAGAGCAATTAGAACCTATGGAAATTGTACAGCGTTATACTGTAGATTTTCACGATATCCTTAAAGCTTTTAATTTTTTACCTCCAAGTATTGAACCTACAGCTACTGGTCATATTATTGAACAAATTGAGATTGTCAAAAAAATAATCGACACAGGAATAGGCTACGAAGCTAATGGATCTGTATATTTTGATGTTGTAAAATATAACGAAACCAATAATTACGGTATATTAAGCGGACGAAATATCGAAGATATGTTAGCCAATACTCGTGATCTTGATGGACAATCGGACAAAAGAAACCCACAGGATTTTGCTCTTTGGAAAAAGGCAGAACCACAACATATAATGAGATGGCCTTCGCCTTGGAGTGATGGTTTCCCTGGTTGGCATCTTGAATGTACAGCAATGAGTACCAAATATTTGGGTAATCATTTTGATATTCACGGTGGCGGAATGGATTTAAAATTCCCACACCACGAATGTGAAATTGCACAAAATGAAGCTTGTACAGGTCAAAGTCCAGTAAATTATTGGATGCATGCTAATATGCTTACCTTAAACGGAAAGAAAATGGCAAAATCTACTGGAAATAATATTTTACCAGGCGAGATTTTGAGTGGTGAAAACACTATCCTTAGCAAACCTTTTTCTGCTTCCGTAGCTCGTTTTTTCATGTTGCAGGCACACTACAGAAGCATTTTAGATTTTTCGGATGATGCAATTGTTGCTGCCGAAAAAGGATATAAACGATTGATGGAGGCTATGGATTCATTGGATACAATTGTTCCAAGCACTTCTTCTTCAATTAATATAGCAAGTTGGAAACAATTATGCTACGATGCCATGAATGATGATTTTAATACTCCTATTTTAATCGCACAATTATTTGAAGCTGTTCGTTATGTCAATTTATTAAAAGACAATAAAGAAACCATAACTTCTGAAGACTTAAACAACCTATCAACTGCTTTACGAGCTTTTGTATTTGATGTTTTAGGATTAAAAGACGAGAAAATGTCTGACTCTAATAATGATAAACTAGAAGGTGTTGTAACTATGCTAATCGGAATGAGAAATCAAGCCAGAGCCGATAAAAACTTTGCTCTTTCTGATCAAATCAGGGATCAATTGATTGAACTAGGTATTCAATTGAAAGATGGTAAAGATGGAACTTTATTTAGTGTTCAATAAAGAGTTTTTAGTACTCTGCATATGAACATTAGAAAATAGTCTTGTATTGATATTTTTAATAGCGACACTGAATTACTGAGCATATGATATCAAAAATATTAATATATCCATTTGTTTTACTCGTTCGGTTTTACCAGAATGCTATTTCTCCATTTACTCCGGCAGCTTGTCGTTTTGAGCCAACCTGTTCGAGTTATATGATTCAGGCATTGCAAACCCATGGGTTATTTTATGGTGGCTATTTAGGCATCAAACGAATATTAAGTTGTCATCCGTGGGGAAGAAGTGGTTACGACCCTGTTCCTGAAAAGAAATGCAATCACAAACATTAACTTTTTATAAAGTATAACTTTACTTTAAATATTTATTTTTACAAAATAAAAATATATTACTACATGATACACGCTTTAAACATTGTTTGGAATCCTTCGGAGGGAATTGATTTAGGTTTTTTTATGATTCGTTATTACAGCCTAATGTTCGTAATTGCTTTTGGATTAGGATGGTACATAATGAAACAAATTTTCGAACGTGAAAATGAACCAATCGACAAATTAGACTCTCTATTTATCTGGACTGTTTTGGCCACTTTAATTGGAGCTCGTTTAGGTCACGTATTATTTTATGATTGGGAATATTATAGAAATCATATTTCTGAGATCTTTTTACCATTCCGCTTTAGTCCAAATTTTGAATTCACAGGATACCAAGGACTAGCTAGTCACGGTGCAGCTATCGCAATTATAATTGCAATGTACTACTACAGCAAAAAAATATTAAAACGTCCTTTATTATGGATACTAGACAGAGTTGTAATTCCTGTGGCCAGCGGAGCAATATTTGTACGTTTAGGTAATTTCTTTAATTCAGAAATCACAGGAAACATAACAGATTCTCCTTTCGGAATTCGTTTTTTACATGAATATTTTAGTAAAAATGATGCGGTAAACAAAACTCAAATTGCTAATCCAAAAGACGCATATACTGCTATCGCAACAGATCCTAAATTTGCCGATTTATTAGCACAAGTCCCTGTAAGACATCCAGCTCAATTATATGAAGGTTTTTGTTACATCTTTGTATTTGCAATTCTTTACTATTTATACTGGAAAACAAATGCAAGCCAAAAACCTGGATTTTTGTTCGGTTTGTTTTTAGTACTTTTATTTGTAGTTCGTTTTATAGTTGAATTTGTAAAAGAAAGTCAAGGTGGTTTTGAAAACGAATTAGGCGTATTCTCAACAGGACAATGGCTAAGCATTCCTTTTATAATAGTTGGAGCTTTCTTTATGATTAGAGCCAATAAAAAGGCTGCAAATAACTAAATAAAGCATACCTATAAAAAGCCCCGATACATTTATGGATGTATCGGGGCTTTTTTTGTTTTAATAATACTAAGCTAATATTCTTTAAGAAACTTAGCTTATTTTTTACTATTCTGAATCTTATCATCAATAACATCCTCAGACAATCTACTTTTAACTCTCATAAAAGACAAACATAAAGCTAACACATATCTATTAATCCATCCGAACTAATCATCCCTTAGAAAGACAATATTACGATCCTATTGTGGATAAATTAGCATTCCGCCTACAACTTCACCCTAGCCTCTTTACAAACATACATCCTTCCTGCTTTATCCCTTTGTTCCCTTGTTACTTTAAACTTTTGTTACTCAGAACCTTTGTTACTCAGAACCTTTGCCACTTTAAAAAAACTTTTTACATAAAAAAAAGGATTCAATTTTCATTGAATCCTTTTTAAATATATAGTTATAAAAACTGTTATGCGTTTTTATGTCTTTCTTCAATAGAAAGCTTATCAGCAGCAGAGATAGAATCTACCAATACTGGTGTTGCAATAAATAATGAAGAATATGTTCCTACGATAATACCTACCAACATAGCGAAGATAAATCCTCTAATTGATTCTCCACCAAAAATGAACATGATTAATAACACCACAATCATCGTTAATGAAGTATTGATTGTTCTAGACATTGTTGTATTAATAGAGTCATTTACAATTTGCTCAAAAGAACCTTTTGTTTTCCCTGCTAAGAATTCACGAACCCTGTCAAATACAATTACAGTATCATTCATTGAGTATCCGATTACAGTAAGAATCGCAGCAATAAAGTGCTGATCTACCTCCATACCAAATGGCATGAATTTGTAACATAATGAATAAATACCTAATACGAAAATAACATCATGCGCAATAGCTGCAATCGCACCTAAACTAAATTGCCATTTTCTAAAACTAATCATTAAGTATAAGAATACAATTGCCATTGCTCCAAGTACAGCCCAATATGCATTTGTTTTAATATCCTCTGCAACTGTAGGTCCAACTTTAGAAGCTTGTAATATACCTAATCTTTTACCTTCGTAAGCATTAACAAACTTATCATAAGTTAATCCATCTGAATAGTGTTTTTTCAAGTTTTCAAACAATAATTTGTTTACTTCCTCGTCAGCTTTAATACCGTGCTCTTCTACTTTATATTTAGTAGTAATTTTCAATTGGTTATCGCTACCAAAAACTTTTGCTTCGGCACTACCAAAAACTACTGCTAATTCATCTTTAACAACTTCTGCTTCAACTGGTTTTTCAAAACGAATTTGGAATGTTCTTCCTCCAACGAAATCCACACCTTGATCAAGTCCGTTAATACATAATGATGTAATACTCACTACAACAACGATACTTGAGAATAAATACGTCCATTTTTTAGCTCCTAAGAAATTAAAATGGAAGTTGTTAAACATATTTTTAGAGAAATTAGTAACGAAAGTTAAATCATTCTTTCCGCTAATGTTTCTATCAATAAATATTCTAGCGATAAAAATAGAAGTAAATAAAGAGGTAACAATACCAATTAACAATGTAGTAGCAAATCCTTTAATTGGTCCTGAACCAAATATAAACAATACCGCTCCTGTTAAAATGTGCGTAACGTTTGCATCTGTAATAGATGACATCGCACCTCTCCAGCTATAAGAAGTTTTAATTGCTTCGTCAAGTGTTTTACCTGCTCGCAATTCTTCTTTTGCTCTTTCATATATAATAATGTTCGCATCTACTGCTGTACCCATTGTTAATACGATACCTGCAATACCAGGCAAAGTAAGAACTGCACCTAAACTTGCCAAAATACCGAATAAGAAAAGTAAGTTAACCGCTAACGCAAGGTTTGCATACCAACCAGCTTTACCATAATAAATCATCATCCAAAGAGATACTAAAAGTAATCCTACGATAGCCGATGTTGTACCATTATCAATAGCTTCTTGTCCTAAGGATGGTCCTACAACTTCTGACTGAACAATATCTGCAGCAGCAGGTAATTTACCAGCTCTTAATACGTTAGCTAAATCTTTAGTTTCTGTAACATCAAATACACCCGAAATCTCAGATCTTCCTCCTGAAATTGGACCACTAGAAACTCCTGGAGCTGAATATACGATATCATCAAGAACGATAGCGATATTGCTTTTTTGAGTATAAGCTCTACCTGTTAATTCTTCCCAAGCTCTTGCACCTTGACTGTTCATTTGCATAGAAACAGCTGGTTTACCCATTTGGTCAAAAGTATCTTTAGCATCAGTTACAACACCACCGCCCATTGCAGCAATGTTATCTCTATTTCCTTTTAAAGCATATAATTCTACAGCTTCAATTTCTTTACCTTTTGCATCTTTAACATCTGTTGGTTTTCCCCAAACAAATTTTGCATAATGTTGATCAGCACCTAATAATACTCTGATATCTGGTCTTTTTAAATAACCGTTTACAACAGCAGTATCTTTTGGAGAGAAAAGACCTAAAACTGGTCCTCCACCCTGACCTATCATTTTGTCAAATAAAGGATTGTTTCCTTTTTTAGTAGCAAGTGAATCTTTACCACCTGTAAGTAAATCATTTAATGAATCTTTTACTACAGTTTTAGTTTCAACTTTATTAACTTCGGTTTTCTTTAAGGCATCATTAGCAGCCATTAAGAAATTACCCAATTCTTCAATTTTGTAAGTTTCCCAAAACTCTAATTGAGCAGTACTTTGCAATAATTTCTTGATTCTATCAACATCTTTCGCACCTGGAAGTTCAACAAGAATTCTTCCTGTTTCTCCAATTTTTTGAATATTAGGTTGAGTTACACCAAATTTATCGATACGTTTTCTTAGTACTCCAAAAGCACTTTCTACAGACTCATCAACTTTTCTTTTGATAACTTTTTTCACCTGAGCATCACTCATTTGAAAATCGATACCACCTTCACCTTGCAAACTTCTGTTAGCAAAAATTTCTGGAGAAGCTAATTTTACTGTTCCATTTGAGTTTGCCTCAAAAGCTTCAAAAAACGCATCTAAATACGTTTGATTTCCTTTTAGATTTGCAGTTGCATCAGCTAATGACTTATTAAAAACTGGATTTTTAGAATTATTAGCCAATCCTTTTAAAACATCTTTAACAGAGATTTGAAGAATAACGTTGATTCCTCCCTCTAAGTCAAGACCTTTATTGATTTGCTTTTCTTTTACTTCATTAAAAGTAAAACTAGTAAATCCTAGATTGAAAACTTTTTCTTTACCAATAGAATCCAAATATTTTAATTCTTTATCAGGATTATCTCCTGCAAAAGATTTCGCATCACTTTTTACTTTATCAGCGACAAAAGTGAAGGAAAGTTGGTAAATACTTACCAATGCAAATAGAATTGCGAAAAATTTAATAAGTCCTTTATTCTGCATTATTACTAAAAATTAATTATGTTTTATAGTTTGTTTTGTTTTAAATTCCACAAAATCAAGCCGTTAAGCTGTTTTTTATATCTAAATAACGGAATCACGAATTACATTATTTTTTTTAAACCGAGCAAATATATAATTAACGAAAAGATTAACCAATTTATTTATTAATTAATCTCAAAAAAAAGACTGCAAAAGTGCAGTCTTTTCCTATTTACTCGTAAATCTTATACTAAAATCGATTTTAAAGCGTCATTCATTCCTCTAACCGCATCGGCGCTCTTAGCAAATAATGCTTTTTCTTGATCATTTAATTTGATGTCTAAAATTTCTTCTACACCATTCTTACCAATAATACATGGTACACCAATGCAAATATCATTTTGTCCGTACTCGCCTTCAACAAAAACAGAACATGCAATCATTTTCTTTTGGTCATTTAAAATACTATCAACCAAATAAGCAACAGAAGCACCCGGTGCATACCAAGCCGATGTTCCTAAAAGTCCAGTAAGTGTAGCTCCTCCTACCATAGTATCGGCAGCTACTTTTTGTAAAACTTCTTCTGAAAGGAATTCCGTTACTGGAATCCCGTTATATGAAGCCAAACGTGTTAACGGAATCATAGTTGTATCACCATGACCTCCAATTACCATAGCCGAAATATCATTGGCTGGTTTATCCAGAGCTAAAGATAAATAGGTTCTAAAACGAGAACTATCAAGCGCTCCTCCCATACCTATAATTCTATTTTTTGGTAATCCTGTTGATTTCAATGCTAAATAAGTCATTGTATCCATAGGATTTGAAACTACAACAATAATAGTATTTGGCGAATGTTTCAATACATTTTCTGCAACTGTTTTCACAATTCCAGCATTGATTCCAATTAATTCTTCGCGTGTCATTCCTGGTTTTCTAGGAATTCCTGATGTAATTACTACTACATCACTACCTGCGGTTTTAGAATAATCATTTGTTACCCCAGATACTTTGGTATTAAAACCTGTATTTGTAGCACATTGCATAATATCCAAAGCTTTACCTTCAGCAAAACCTTCTTTGATATCCAACAATACTACTTCGCTTGCAATTCCTCTATAAGAAATAACGTCTGCACAAGTGGCTCCAACGTTTCCTGCTCCTACAATGGTAACTTTCATATTTTAAAATTTATTCGGTTATTAGTTAATTTTTTTTCGGGTTAATTGTTTACTCTAAATCAATTTACTTAGCTGCTAATATAAGCAACAGTCAATTAAACAAATATAACAATTAAACTTTTTTAAGCATCAATTTTTGCATAAACTGCATTTTTCTCGATAAACTCTCTACGTGGCGGAACCTCATCCCCCATTAACATAGAGAAAACTCTATCAGCTTCTGCTAAACTATCAATTGTTACCTGACGTAATGTTCTGAAACTTGGATCCATTGTAGTTTCCCACAATTGCTCTGCGTTCATCTCCCCAAGACCTTTATAACGTTGAATTGCTGCACTTCCGCCCATTCTTTCGTTAGCTTGATCACGTTGAACATCATTCCATGCGTATTCTTTTTTATTTCCTTTTTTAACCAAGTATAAAGGTGGAGCAGCAATATATACATGCCCTTCCTCTATTAGCTCTTTCATAAAACGGAAGAAGAATGTTAATATTAAAGTAGAAATGTGGCTACCATCGACATCGGCATCACACATAATAATTACTTTATGGTAACGTAGTTTTTCTAAATTCAATGCTTTACTATCTTCAGCAGTACCCACTGTAACTCCTAAAGCTGTAAATATGTTACGAATCTCTTCGTTTTCGAACACTTTATGATGCATCGCTTTTTCAACATTCAAGATCTTACCACGTAATGGCAAAATTGCCTGAAATGCACGATCACGACCTTGTTTTGCAGTTCCACCCGCCGAATCTCCCTCGACAAGATATACTTCGCAACGTGCTGGATCTTGCTCAGAACAATCTGAAAGTTTTCCTGGCAATCCGCCTCCACCCATTACGGTTTTACGCTGTACCATTTCACGTGCTTTCTTAGCAGCGTGACGTGCTTGAGCAGCAAGAATTACTTTCTGAACGATGATTCTAGCATCATTTGGATTTTCTTCCAAATAATTCTCAATCATTTCACTCACAGCCTGACTTACTGGCGAAACAACTTCTCTATTTCCTAGTTTAGTTTTTGTTTGCCCCTCAAATTGTGGTTCAGCTACTTTTACCGAAATAATTGCTGTAAGTCCTTCACGGAAGTCATCTCCAGAAATATCAAACTTTAATTTGTCTAACATTCCAGAAGCATCTGCATATTTCTTTAACGATCTGGTTAATCCAGTTCTAAAACCTTGCAGGTGCGTTCCTCCTTCGTGTGTATTAATATTATTTACATAAGAGAAAATATTCTCTGTATAACTTGTATTGTAAATTAAAGCTACTTCTACAGGGATTTCTCCTTTTTCATGATCCATAGAAATAACGTGTGCAATAATCGGCTCACGATTTCCATCCAGATAACGAATATATTCCTTTAATCCTTCGTCAGAATGGAATATTTCTGTTTTAAACTCGCCTTTTTCATCAACTTCTCTTTTATCAGTAAATGTAATTGTGATTCCTTTGTTTAAGAAAGAAAGCTCACGCATACGAGCTGACAAAGTATCATATGAGAACTCTGTAGTTTGTGTGAAAATTGTTTCGTCAGGATAAAAGGTTACAATAGTTCCTCTTTTTGTAGTTTCTCCAATTTGTTTAACTGGATATAAAGCTTTTCCTTTCTCATATTCTTGCTCATATACCTTTCCGTCACTACTATGAACAGTTGCACGTAAGTGATTTGACAAGGCATTTACTACCGAAACCCCAACACCGTGCAAACCTCCAGAAACTTTATATGAATCTTTATCAAATTTACCTCCAGCACCAATTTTAGTCATTACAACTTCTAATGCCGATACACCTTCTTTTTTATGTATATCTACTGGGATACCACGACCATTATCTTCTACACTTACAGATCCATCTTCGTTTATCGCAACACCTATGGTATCACAATGCCCTCCCATAGCCTCATCAATAGAGTTATCTACTACTTCATAAACCAAATGATGTAGTCCTCGAACACCCACATCTCCAATATACATCGATGGACGCATTCTTACATGCTCCATTCCCTCTAATGCCTGAATACTATCTGCTGAATAATTGCTCTTCTTGATTTCTTCGCTCATATAATTTATTCTAAAAAATGTAATATTTGTCTAACACGCAAATATATAAAAACGCAAATTATATATCCGTTAAAATACCATTTAAAGCACTTAAGTTATTAACATATTATTAAAAAATCAAGTTTTTAAAAGCATAAAAAACAAAAACCCTAACTCTTATAAACAACAAAATTCCAAAACGCACATTAAAAATGTTGTTTTGAAATTTTGCTAATTGACTTAATTAATATTTCTAACTCAAAATGAAACTCGTTTTACTAAACTGCAACTCCCGATTTAGCAATTTCTGTATCTGCTTTTACGTGTGCTGCATTTGCTCTACCACTTGGATCCTGGTTTTCTTGCCATTTTGGAATCCATTTTCTAACAGTTTGTGCTGCGCTAACCTGTGGGTAGTATTTATGAAATATTGATCTGTAAAAATAAGCTTCTTTTGTAGTTGGTGAGTTATAAGAAAACTCAACCGCTGCTCCAGCCAATTGTTCATCTGTAACTTTAGATGAACAATACTCTATTAATTGATCAATCCAGTTGTAACCTACTCCATCAGAAAATTGCTCTTTTTGTCTCCACAATACTTCCGCAGGCAAATATGGATCTTCTGGTGTATCAAAAGCCTTTCTTAAAATATATTTTTCTCTACCATCGTACGTTTTAGGCTGTTTTTCTTCTGGTTTGACACGAACTGCCACATCAAGGAAAGCTTTGTCTAAAAACGGAACTCTAGCCTCTAATCCGTGAGCCATTGTTGACTTATCCGCTCTTAACAAATCGGCAGTAAATAATTTCTGAACTCTTTCGATTGTTTCTTTTTGAAATTCTTCAGCAGATGGAGCATTTCTAAAATATAAATATCCTCCAAAAATCTCATCTGCTCCTTCTCCTGAAAGCACTACTTTTATTCCCATATCAGCAATTGCTTTAGACAAGAAATACATTGGCGTACTTGCACGAATTGATGTTACATCGTAAGTTTCCAGATGCCAAACTAATTTATCTAGAATTTCAATCCCTTGCTCTATCGTAAAATGTATTTCGTGGTGCTCAGTTCCTAAAAACTCAGCCACTTTTTTAGCCGCTTTTGCATCTGGAGCATCTGCATCTAATCCGATAGAAAATGAATGTAGTTTCTCACCCCTTTCAGCCAATAATCTTGAAGCAATTGCCGATGTTAAAGATGAGTCTAACCCTCCTGAAAGCAATACTCCGATTGGTACATCACTCATTAAACGCTTACGAGTTGCCTCTGTCAAAGTCTCTCTGATTAAGTCTAAATCTAAATTTTGATCTGCCTTTAAATAATCTTCATATTCTGGTTGATAGTATTTTACAAATCCAGTTTTTGGTGTGTAATAATGTCCTGGAGGAAACGTCGAAAATGACTTACATTGATCTGCAATAGGTTTCATTTCTGATGAAAAATAGATTCTTCCTCTTTCATCCAACCCATAATACAAAGGCTTTACTCCTAACGGATCTCTTCCTGCAATAAAATCATCTCCATCGATCACTACAAAAGCCCAATCTCCATCCAGCATGTTACAAAAATCATAACCAAACTCTTCATACAAATGAACAATTACTTCTGAATCTGATTTTGTTCTAAAAGTATGCCCTTTTAAAACACCATTTCTTAAAGCCTGATGATTGTATATTTCACCATTATGAACCATCCAAGCAGAAGATGTTCCCTGAATAGGCTGTTTTCCCGAATGTAAATCTATAATAGAAAGACGTTCATGACTCATGATATGCCCTTTTTCCATTATATGCAAATCACTTTCATCTGGACCACGATGTGACATTCTTTCTGAAAGTTCTTTTACAAGTTGCGGGTCTTTTCCTTTTCCAATAATGGTTAATATTCCACACATAACTATATATTTTTAATACTTTTAAAATTTTGCGATAACAAATATGGTTAAAATTTCTTTTCAACCCATTGAATCAATAGTTTTATATTCACAAAGAAAACGTCCTCAAAATTGAGAGCGTTTTCTTTTATATTATTTCACTCTAAAACAATTGCTCCTTTTTATGCTTTAACATAAGCATCATCATGAACACTTGCAACTGCTCTACCTGAAGGATCATTCATGTTTTTAAATGCTTCATCCCATTCTAATGCAATTTTTGTACTACAAGCCACACTTGCTTCCTGAGGTACACATAAAGCAGCAGCATCACTCGGGAAATGTTCTGCAAAAATAGATCGATAGTAATACTCTTCTTTAGAAGTTGGTGTCTGCAATGGGAATTTGTATTTCGCATTTGCCAATTGTTCGTCTGAAACTTCTTTGGCTACCACTTCTTTCAAAGTATCAATCCAGCTATATCCTACTCCATCAGAAAACTGCTCTTTTTGTCTCCATGCTACACTTTCCGGCAACATATCTTCAAAAGCTTTACGAACAACCCATTTTTCCATAGGATGTTCTTTATTGATCATCTTATCTTGTGGATTAATACGCATGGCAACATCCATGAATTCTTTATCTAAGAACGGCACACGCCCTTCAATTCCCCAAGCTGCCAAACTTTTGTTTGCGCGCAAACAGTCATACATATGCAATTTACCTAGTTTACGAACGTTTTCTTCGTGAAACTCTTTCGCATTTGGCGCTTTATGAAAGTACAAATACCCTCCAAATAATTCATCTGCACCTTCACCAGACAATACCATTTTAATCCCCATTGACTTAATAACTCTTGCCATTAACCACATTGGAGTTGACGCTCTAACTGTAGTTACATCATACGTTTCTAAGTTGTAAATCACATCACGAACTGCATCTAAACCTTCTTGAATGGTGAATTTGATTTCGTGGTGAATTGTCCCGATATGTTTTGCTACGATTTGAGCTGCTGCTAAATCAGGAGAACCATCTAATCCTACAGAGAAAGAGTGTAATTGCGGATACCATGCATCTGTAGTATCGTCAGATTCTATACGTTTTTGCGCAAATTTTTTGGCTACAGCCGAAGTAATAGACGAATCTAAACCTCCTGAAAGTAAAACTCCGTAAGGAACATCACTCATTAATTGTCTGTGAACCGCAGCTTCTAACGCTTCTTTAATCGCAGGAATACTAGTCTCGTTGTCTTTTACTGCATCATACTCCATCCAGTCTCTTTTGTACCATTGTACAAATTCGCCGTCTTTGCTTGTCATATAATGTCCTGGAGGAAACAACTGTATTTTTGTACAATATCCTTCTAAAGCTTTCAATTCTGAAGCTACGTAAAAAGTTCCGTGTTGATCCCATCCAATATATAACGGAATAATTCCCATATGATCACGAGCAATAAAATACTCATCTTTTTCTACATCATATATTGCAAATCCAAAAATACCATTCATTTCATCTAAAAAATGAGGTCCTTTTTCTTTATAAAGTGCTAAGATAACTTCGCAATCACTTTCTGTTTGAAAGTTATATTTCCCTTCAAATTGTTTACGCAATTCTCTGTGGTTGTATATTTCACCATTTGCAGCCAGAACCAATTTTTTATCTTCTGTAAATAAAGGCTGTTTTCCTGAAGCTGGATCTACAATTGCCAAACGCTCATGAGACATAATCGCTTTATCATTGCTATAAATTCCGCTCCAGTCTGGTCCACGGTGGCGAATGATTTTAGACATTTCCAATACTTGAGGTCTTAAGGTTTCTGCTTTTTGTTTTAGATCAAAGGCGCATACTATTCCACACATAACTATATATTTTTTACGTTTTGTTTATTTTGATAAGGCAAAGATGCAATATCAGTTACAATTGAAAAACATAAATATTAATTTCAGTTATAATTTGCCCAAACATATTTATGACAGTAAATACAAATAAAATAGTTATTAGTTTTTGTTTCATTTTTGTTTCAGATTGTAATGTTTTATTTGGTTTTTGCATTTTATTCTTAAATATATTTAGTGCAAACAAATATAAACGAAAAAAGCTTCAGATTTCTCTGAAGCTTTGTCTTTGTAACCCTAACGAAACAATTCTCTAGCCTATTTGTGGATGATATAAAGATATTGAAATGGTTAAGTGATTAATTCAAAAATTTTGTTCCCAAAAAATGATGAGTTAATACAGTTAGCAAAATATTTTTATTGAATTATTAAGTTTTAGAAAAAGAAGTAACCAACAGATAATTGAAATACTCCATTTTTATTTTTGATAGAAGAACCTTCTACATTATTAATATCGGTTAATCCCAAATTATATCTTGCGCCAAAATTAAGTCCGTTGTCAAGTTTATAGCCTAAACCAAAATTAACACCAAAATCGAAAGTATTAAACGAATCTTTTACATCTGTTTTTTCATTTTTAGCTCCAAGTAAAAACCCTATTTGAGGTCCGGCTTCAACACTTAATCCTTTTGTTACATAATATTTTCCCATTAAAGGAATGTTCAGATAACTTAAGGCAACTGTGTTATCATTAAAACCATATCCCTGACCAGAATACATTAATTCAGGTTGAAAAGAGAATTTTTCGGAAATTGGAATTTCTGATACAACACCAAAATTAAATGATGTTACAAGATCGATATCTTTGGTATTATCTCCACTGATATTTGCAAAGTTTAAACCTCCTTTAACACCAAATTTGATTTTTTGAGCATTAACATTTGTAAATCCTAAAACTGTAACAACAGCTAGTAATAAAATTTTTTTCATAAAAATTGATTTGAATTATTTGACTGCAAAATTCAGTTAAGAAAAATCAGAAAAGGTATCAAAAGCTTAAAAATGGATAAATTGGCACTTATTTTGGGGGTATTTTAACATTATTTGTTGTTGTGACCAGTAATTTTTTTTGAGCTATATAAAAAGTCGTTTTGAGGTAACCCCAGATTCTAATTTCTCAGATGGCACGAGTTTCCCCTTCATGAATGCAAAGTTGTTTCACGGGTAATCCACAATAAAAAAACTCCAGATTTCTCTGAAGTTTTGTTTTAATAACAGGAAGTACTAAAATCGATATCCAGCACTTAGTCCAAATTTTGCAACAATAGTATGGTCTGTTTTATTTGCATTGAATAATAGGCCACCAAAACCAACATTCGCTTCAAAAAGAAATCCGCTTTTACTCACCCATTTCCAGCCTCCGCCGGCACCAAGAGCAAAATCAATAACATCGGGATTTTCGGTATATATTGAATGATCTTCAGAAGTGTATATTTTTTTGCCATCTATTGAAGTCAGCATTCCAAATCCTTCAACAAACCAGCCTGATGCATATTTTTTACCAAAATATCTTCTGTAATACGGAGATATTGAATAGTTTAAATCTTCTTCATTCTTTGTATTGTCAAATACATAATAAAAAGAAAGTCCTAATGACGAATTATGATTTAAATGTCTTTCGTAACCAACCTGAAAAGATTGCCATAAAGGAGCAATTGCATTTAATTTAATTTCATTATTTTTCTGATATGAATCAGTTTCATTTTGAGCATTAGCAGAATAAAAGACAAACAAAATGATTAGTAGTAAAAAGTTCTTTTTCATAAAAAGTGATTTGAATTATTTAAATCCAAAATTCACGTAAGAAAAGTTAGAAAAGGTTTCAAAAACTTAAAAATGAATAAATTGGTATAAAAATTATATTTAAAACAAAGGTTAAAACAACTAAACCTAATCCTAAGAACAATACCGTTCGGTAATATTTTGTATTAAAAATAATAGCATTATTATTCCCTAAAATAAGATCAAAATATTTAGACAATCCAATCATAAAAACAACAGGAACTCCTCCTCTATATTCCTCAGGAACGATTTCGTATAACTGATTAATATTTACGAAAATACACAACATCACAAATCCACCAACGATCTGTAAGTTAATAGATGTCTTTTTATACAAATCATTCAACTCATCATGTTTATCATCGTGCATTAACTTTGCAGTAATAGGATATACAATTTGATGCATAGCACGACTTGGAACCGAAATTACCAAGGCTATATATGTTGCTACCGAATAATAGGCAATATTCTCAATTTTCATATACTGATTAAGCATAAGCTTATCTCCATCCAAAAGCAAATTGGCTACACTTCCTGAAAGGATTATGTAAAACGTATATTCCATTACACTTTTTACATTTGCAGGTATTGTAATCTGAAACTTAGGCTTTTTGATACTAAAAGCATAAAACATCGTTACGATAAAAGCTATAAAATAAATTGCAGCTGTTACATATACAAATTGAATTAAGGTTATCCAATCAAAATACAATCCTACCAAAGCAAGTGTAGAAAATAATCTTAAACCAACTTCTTTGATAAAATTACCAAAAACGGAATGCATATGTACTCTTGCCCAAGCATAAAAAATCTCGAAATAAGCCATACAAATTCCGATAAAAGGAATCAGTAAGATAAACTCTTTTACAACAGGATTTTTCTTTGATACAAAAGCCGTGATATCATCAAAAAAGAAAAGTCCAATTATTCCCAAAGGAATACACATTAAAACAGGAAATAGTGCTGTAAAGGACAAAAACTGCTCTCTCTCTTCTTCTGTTTTATATTGAGAATAAAACTTGACTAATGTATTTTGCATCCCGATAGCAAACAAAGGCATGATAACATTTGCTGCTGAAGTAACGTAATTTGTTAAACCATAATACGTTTCGCCTAAATAAATCGGATATAAATAAAGCGTGTTTATTGCACCAATACCAAAACCAATATATGTTATAATAGTATTTTTAAAAGACTGATTTAAGACTATGCCCATTGAAGGTATTTATGTTTTTTATTGAAATTTTAAAAAGTATTCTATTTAATCAATTGTGCTAACTGTTTTGTTAGGTTTTTTCTAGAATATTGCTGCAATCCAACTCCGTTTGATTGTAGTTTTCCTTCTAAAAATTGATTATAAAAATCCAAAATTACACTTTTTAATTTCATTTTTTCAGAATAGTCAAAAAACACACCTGTATTTGTCTGAGTTATAATATCTGAGAAGTCAGAACCTTTGGGTCCAATTGCAATTATTGGTCTATTAGAAACCATGTATTCAAACAACTTACCCGGAATAATACTCTTTGTATCTTCTGAGTTTATTTCGATTAACAATAAAACCTGAGATTTCCTTTGATGTGCAATAGCTTCGTTATGCGAAACATAACCTAAATTATTCAGGTAATCATTCAGTTTGAGCTTCTCGATTGTTTCTAATACTTCCTGACTAACTGCACCAATTAGTTTTACTTGCAAGTGTTGTTTGAATTCAGGGATTTCCTGCAATAACTCAACCAAACATTCCCATAAAAAAAGAGGGTTTCTTTCGGATAAAAAAGAACCAATATGTGCCAAAGTAAACTTGGTATCTAATGTTTGCTTCTCTACATTTTCTACATCATAACCATTGGTAATAACTTCAATTGGTTTTGATGTTATTTCCTGAAATTCTGCTTTGGTAGTTTTGCTTGTTACAAGAATAGTATCGGCAGTATTTAAAACCTGACGTTCTAATTTCTTGTGCTTTTTGGCAGCATAACTTGACAAACGCAATGATTTATGATAACCTATCGTAGTCCATGGATCACGAAAATCGGCAAACCATTTTACGTTTAATTTTTGTTTTAATTCTAATCCAATAAGATGCAAACTATGTGGCGGACCAGAAGTTACAATCGTATCGATATTATTCTCTACAATGTATTTTTCTAAAAAAGAAACCGATGGCTTTACCCATAAAACACGAGCATCGGGAATAAATAAATTTCCACGAATCCAAAGGAATGTTTTATCCAGAAAAGATTGCTTTTTCTGATTCGGGATAATTCCAGAAGCTATTTTCTTTGTTTTATTTTTCGAAAAAAATGAAGCTAATTGATAAGGCTCAATAATTTTATTCTTGATAACAATTACCTGATCCGAAACTTCATTCATCAAACCTTCATCAACAATAGGATATGTTGGATTTTCTGGTACATATACAATTGGCTGAACACCAAATTCGGGCAAATATTTTACAAATTTCAACCAACGTTGCACGCCAGGTCCTCCAGCTGGTGGAAAGTAATATGTTATAATTAGGAGTTTCTTTTGTTCCAAGAAAAAAGTGGTTTAATGTTTAAAGTTGCAAATTTAACAGTTAATAGAAAAATTACAATTTCATAAAAATTATTTCGAAATAGTTTTCTTAAATATTCTAAATAAAATATAGAATAAAATAAGCCAATTTAAAACAATCCAAAAATTATAAAAAATCCAAACGATCTTATATTTAGTTTCCATACTTGAAAGACTAAAATATTCTCCTTGACTCTCTTCATAAAAGTCATCATATCCCATCATATAAATACCACAGAAAATGAGTATTGCTGCATCCAGGAATACACAAGAAGAAATACTTTAAGAATTTTTAAAATCATTATTGTCAAGCTAAAATCAAAATCTGATTACTTAACACCAATCGATTTTTTTCTTTCAAAATAAATTCCTCCGATTAAAAGAACTAGCATACCTATTGAACTAGCAAGTGTAATCACACTACCAGTTTTAACAACTTGTGGCTCAAATTTAAATTCGATTGTATGTTTTCCTCCAGGAACCTCAAGTGCTCTTAACACGTAATCTACAGGAAAATGATCTGTAAGTTTTCCATCAATGTAAGCATTCCATCCTTTTTCGTAATAAATCTCAGAGAATACCGCTAAACCATCATTTAAGTTATCCGATGTATATTTAATATAATTTGGTTTATAAACGTCTAATTTTATAGTTCCGCTTGCATCCCATTTTTTCTTTAATCGAGCACTTTTAAATTTAGAACCATAATCATGAATATTAAACACTGCTACATTCTTAGTATCTAAGTGATCCAAAAGTTTCATTTCGGCATCGGCAGTATTTACCAATTTTACATCTTTTACAAACCAAGCATTACCGTTAGTATTTGGGTTTATTGTCGGGAATTCTTGTCCTTCTTTATTTGTTTGGATAATGTATTTTATATTTAACATATCCAATACTTCCATATTATTTTTGGCTATCTGATAGTCAAATAACTGTTGCATTCTTCTTGGTTTTGCAGCATGATATCCACCAATTGATTTATGGAAATAAGAAGCTCTAGCACTTGATAAGTTACCATTTACTTCAAAAACTCTATAATGTGTAGTGTCTTTTAAAATTTGTACATCCGAAGGTGTTTCCTGAAAAGGAACTGCAACTTCTCTTCCGCTTACAAAATCTTTGGCTGAAACATATTTTTTATCAACAAAGAACAAATCAAAAATCATAAAAACACTCACAATAATTAATGCAACATTTTGAGATAATTTATTCTTGATAAAGAACCATAACACTCCAAAAGTAACTACTATAAAGAATCCAGAACGCAACAAATCTGCTGAGTACAATGTTCTTCTGTCTTCTTTTAATGCATCTACAAAATCAGGTCCGTAATTCTCTAAGAAATAACTATCGCTACCTCCTGAAAAATTAAACATACTCTTGCAGAAAACTAATATTAGTAAAACACCAATACTAAATACTCCTGTTTGTACCAATCCTTTTTGCTGTAGTTTTGGGTCAATGTCTTTTAGTTTAAAGAAAGATTGTAATCCCATAATTGCAAGAACTGGGAAACATAATTCTAAAATAACCTGTATAGAAGAAACTGCTCTAAACTTATCATACATAGGAACATGATCGATAAAGAAATCAGTTAATATTGGAAAGTTTTTACCCCAGGAAAGCACTAAAGCAACCATTGCTCCCGAAAAGAATACATATTTAATTTTTCGGTCATCAATAAACAAAGCCAAAACTGCCAAAAAGAAAACAATAGCACCTATATATGCTGGAGCAGCTACAATAGGCTGATCTCCCCAATACGTTGGCATTGCCGAAACAAAATCCTGAGCTTGACCTTCTGGAACACCTTGTCCAATCATAAATTCGTACATCTTACTATCTGTACCAACATTTTCACTATTAGAACCACCAAATAATCTTGGTGCAATTAAGTTAAAACTTTCAGCAATTCCGTAACTGTATTCTGTAATATAATCGCGGCTTAATGCGCTTCCGTTTGTATTACTTTTTGAACCATCTGGATTAAATGTAAGTTCACTTTTTCCTCTGGTACTAAAACTAGCATATTCGCTAGTAGCCAATAAATTAGTAGCATTTGCACCTAAAGCAAAAATTCCGGCTACTGCCAAAACTCCAAATGAAATTAAAAGTGGTTTATATTCTTTTTCTTTAATAAAATTGAAAGTATAATATCCTGAAAGAATCAATAAGAATATCAATAAATAATACGTCATCTGGTAGTGGTTAGCATTAATTTCTAACGCTACCGCAAACATGGTGAGTAAACCTCCGAGAATATATTTTTTCTGGAATACGAGTATAAATCCGGCGATAACCAGTGGCATATACGCAATAGCATGCGCTTTGGCATTATGTCCAACTCCAAGAATAATAATTAAATAAGTAGAGAACCCAAAAGCCAATGCTCCGATAAAAGCTTTAAGCGGGTCGATTCTCAAAACCAATAACAAACCATAAAACCCTAAGAAATATAAAAACAGATAATCTGCCGGACGAGGTAAAAATCGTAAAGCATCATCTATCTGACCTACATAATCATGCGGATAATTAGCTCCTAGTTGATAAGTTGGCATTCCGCCAAAAGCCGAATTTGTCCAATATGGTTCAGAATGTTCAGTTGCTCTGAAATCATTTTGTTCCTTGGCCATTCCGGTATATTGTGCAATATCCGATTGAAAAATCTGTTTTCCTTGTAATACAGGATAAAAATAAATTAAAGAAACGAGTACAAATCCCAATATAACAAGGGCATGCGGATAAAGCTTATTTATTACTTTCAATTTTGGTGGGTTTGGTTATGGATGAAAATCTATTATTTTGACTACAAACTTAATCTATTTCTTCGTAATCAACGTAATCGCCTACTTTTTTGGTTTCACGAGGATTTTTCGCATTGGCCGTGTCAATTATAACCTCATCATTTGTTCTGGTTTTTTGCCATGAATTATCTTGTGGTTGTCTATATTGTTGTTGCTGTTGTCTCTGAAAGTTTTCACCTGCTTTATCTACTACTTTTTTAACTAAAACTGGCAGAAATAATTTTGCCAAGAATCTAAAAATGTAATAAAAAGCAATCATATAAAAAATCGCTTTTATAAGACCTGAAAAAGATGCTGTTTGCATAATCATATAATTTTTTTCAAAAATAATAAATCCATTCTTCAAAATTAAAATATCAATCTTAAATTAATAATAAAATATAGTACATTTGAAATGCGTTATTACTTTTTAACTAATAAAAATAATATGTTTAAAATCAGAAACTTGATTATTTCCAGCGTTTTTTTAACGCCTTATCTTTTTTTCGGACAACATACCGATGTAATTAATTCAAACCGCCCAGGAGAAACAATGTCTGCTTTTGCTGTAGGAAAATCTGTAATACAAGCTGAAGTTGGTGTTTACGGAATTAATGAAAAACATGACTTATTAAATTATAACGCAAGTGGTTTCGGTACTGATTTAACGCTTCGTTGGGGACTTTTTCGTGAACAACTAGAGCTTATCGCCGATTTGCAATACCAAATGGAAGATTACAGCACTCCTTTTAATAGTTACAAAAAAAATGACTTTAAGCAAACTATACTTGGAGCTAAATATTTAATCTACGATCCTTTTAAAAATTACGAAAAGAAACCTAATATTTATAGCTGGAAGGCTAATCAAAAGTTTGACTGGCATCAATTAATTCCTGCGGTTTCTATTTTTGCAGGAGCAAATTTTACTTTTGCAGGAAATCCGTATGCTTTTTCAAATGAATCTAGCATTTCTCCTAAAATCATGTTGATTACTCAAAACCATTTAGGTGATGGGAAATGGGTTTTTGTAACCAATATCATTGCCGATTATATTACCACCGACTATCCTAGTTATGGATATGTATTAACACTTACAAGAGGTTTTAATGATAAATGGTCTGGTTTTGTCGAAAATCAAGGATACAAAAGCGACTTTTATAGCGATTGCATTATTAGAGGTGGTGCTGCATATTTACTAAACAAAAGCATGCAAATCGACGCTTCTATAAGTACTAATTTTAAAGACACTCCTTCTATTTTTTATGGTGGAGTAGGTTTTTCTTGGCGTTACGATGCAAAATATAAAGAGGTTCAGATGAATTTTACTGATAAAAAAGGTAAAAAAGACAAAAATCCTAAAAAAAGCAAGAAAAAAGAAAAAGAAGAAGATTATCAGTTAATGGAACAAAAGCGTAAAGCTACTTTTGAATAAAAACTGTAGTTACTAATACACTATCTCTTAAAAAGGAGAATTTTAAATAAACAATACCGTCTTAATGATTACAATACAAGAAGCTAAAACTAAAAAGGAATTAACCGAATTTGTAAAATTTCCTTTCTCTTTATATAAAGACAATAAATATTGGGTTCCGCCTATTATTGCTGATGAGTTAGAGACTTTTGATAAAACCAAAAATCCTGCATTCGAAAATGCCGAAGCTACTTTTTATGTAGCCTCTAGAAACAATGAAATTGTAGGACGAATTGCTGCCATAATTAACTGGGATGAAGTTAATGGGCAACAAAAAAAGAAAGTTCGTTTTGGCTGGTTTGATGTTATTGATGATATCGAAGTTACCAAAGTTTTACTTGAAAGAGTATATGAATTAGGGCGAAAAAACAACCTGGAATATGTTGAGGGTCCAATGGGATTCTCTAATCTGGATAAAGTTGGAGTTTTAACTGAGGGTTTTAACGAAATAGGAACGATGATTACTTGGTACAATCATCCCTATTACGCGACTCATTTTGAACAATTAGGTTATGTGGTAGAAAAAAAATACGACGAAAGTAAATTCCCTTTTGCTAACGTAAAACCTGAGTTTTTTGAAAAGGCAAATGAGTTAGTTAAGAGAAGATACCAATTAAAACCGCTTAACTTTAAGACAACTAAAGAAGTTATGCCTCACGTAGATAAAATGTTTGATTTATTTAATGAATCTTACGCTTCTTTATCTTCATTTGTAGCAATATCGGATGTACAGAAAGAATACTTCAAAAAGAAATACATCAGTTTTATCAATCCCGAATTTATAAAATTTGTAGAAGATAAAGACCATAACATTGTAGCTTTTAGTATTGTAATGCCATCCTTTTCGGAAGCTTTACAGAAAACAAAAGGAAAATTATTCCCGTTTGGATTTCTTCATTTGCTTAAAGCAAAAAAGCATAGTAAGGATATGATTTTTTACTTGATTGGTGTTCACCCTGAGTATCAGAACAAGGCTGTAACAGCTATTATCTTCAATGAATATTACCATACTTTTAAAGAAAAAGGAATTGTTAATTGCTATAGAACTCCTGAATTATCAGATAATGTAGCTATCCATAATTTATGGAAACATTTTGATCCTGTAATACACAAGCGAAGAGCTACTTTTCGTAAAGAATTATAATAAAAAATCCATTCGTTATGCGAATGGATTTTTTTATTCTCTCAGCTCCCAAACTATTTGCAATCGACCTTTGATAAAGTCATTTTTGAATCAAATTTTAAAAGCTTTTTATCTTTAAATACCAATTTACCATTTGTTTCTATAAGGTCTCCATATCCCTCAATAAAAGTTCCTGCTTTTTTCAGGAAAGCAACTTCTCTTATAGAAGAAACTCCTTCAGATTTAAAAGTATAATCAGCAATAAGTGTATCTCCTTTTATGCTCCCTATTATAGTTCCTTCGTTTTTATCTTTTTGATAAATCTTGTACGTCAATTGCCCATCTACTTCATTATGAGAATTTGTGTTTAAAGTCAGTATGACTGTATCCTTATTAGTTACTGATTGAAAACATTGTTTGCCCACAGATTCTTCGATTTTTGCAGATTCGACCGTACTAGGGATTATCTCTTCTTGTTTCTCTTTTTTACAAGAAACCAATACTAATGTAACGGCTCCTATTATTGCTATTATTTTTTTCATAATTATTCCGTTTAAAAGTTTGAATGTTAAATATAGTACATAATAGTCTTAAACAAAAAAAATCCATTCGCATAACGAATGGATTTTTTTATATAATTCCCATATATTCAATTGAATATTGGATTGTAACTATGCATCTAAATCAACTGTAGTTCTACTAGCAATTTCTTTATAAGTTCCATTTTCTAATTTTTCACGAATAGCTTCAAAAGCTGTAAGTGTCTCATCAATATCTGCCAAAGTATGAGATGTAGTAGGTATCATTCTTAATAAAATAATTCCTTTTGGAATAACTGGATAAATAACAATTGACAAGAAAATACCGTAGTTTTCTCTTAAATCATTTACCATTACCATCGCTTCTGGTACACTTCCTTGAAGATAAACTGGAGTTACACATGTATTTGTATCACCAATATTAAAGTTTCTAGAACGTAAACCGTTTTGCAATGCATTTACATTTTCCCAAAGTTTATCTTTCAATTCTGGGTGATTACGCAATAATTCTAAACGTTTTAATGAACCAATTGTTTGAATCATTGGCAATGCTTTTGCAAACATTTGAGAACGTAAATTATATTTTAAATAATCGATAATATCTTTATCTGCAGCTACGAAAGCTCCGATATTAGCCATAGATTTAGCAAAAGTAGAGAAGTAAACATCAATATCATCCTGAACTCCTTGCTCCTCACCTGCTCCAGCTCCTGTTTTACCAAGTGTACCAAAACCGTGTGCATCATCTACTAATAATCTGAAATTGTATTTTTGTTTAAGAGCAACGATTTCTTTCAATTTTCCTTGTTGTCCTCGCATTCCAAACACACCTTCGGTAATAAATAAAATCCCACCACCTGTTTCAGTTGCCATTTTTGTAGCACGTTGCAGGTTTTTCTCCATACTCTCAAGATCATTGTGTTTGTAAGTAAAACGTTTACCCATGTGCAAACGAACACCATCAATAATACAAGCGTGAGAATCTACATCGTATACAATAATGTCATTTTTAGTAACCAAAGCATCAATAATAGATACCATTCCCTGATAACCAAAATTTAATAAATAAGCTGCTGGTTTCATTACAAAATCAGCCAATTCATTTTCTAATTGCTCATGATATTTAGTATGACCAGACATCATACGTGCTCCCATTGGGTAAGCTGCACCAAACTGAGTTGCAGCATCAATATCAGCCTTACGTACTTCTGGATGATTTGCTAAACCTAAATAGTCATTCAAACTCCAGTTTAAAATATTTTTTCCACCAAACTGCATTCTTGGGCCAAGTTCACCTTCTAATTTAGGAAACACAAAATAGCCCTCAGCTTGTGAAGCCCATTTTCCTAATGGTCCTTTATTGTTTTGAATTCTTTCGAATAAATCTTTTACCATAAATATATTTTGAAGTAATAATTTTAATTTAAACAGCGTGCAAAAATAATGATTATTATTCTAAAATAGAGTTTGCCATTTATTTTTATTAAAAAATATTCTGAATATCAATATTTAAAAATTAAACCCTATTTTAAAGCCCCATCTTTAACAAGATTAAACCCAATTATAAGTACAAAATTAAATTTTAAGTTATTATTAAAATACAAATCATCTCTACTTATTTTGTAAGACCCAGTAAACAAGTTCTTTGCAAATTTACAAAACAAGTATATCTAAATCAAACTGGTATTTTCTATGATAATATAGTTAAAAACTAATAGTTAATCAATAGTCTAAAAATGAGATATTAGTATTCTTTGATGGCTTGTTGTTATCTATAAAGAAAAGATTGAAAATCATTTACTAGTTCTTTTTTAGGTTTAGAAATATCAATGAAATTTACTCCGCAATTATTGTCAAACTTATCAAATACTCCTTTAGAACTACAAACGACAATAGGAAGTCCTTGGTCATGTATTTTAATAAAGTCTAATAAATCATTCTCGGAATAAATTACAAAAAAAATAAATGAGTAATCACTTTTACTGTTATCAAAATCGCTAATAAAATTAAATTTTTTATAAACTTCAAAATCTATTCTTTTTCCAAATTCTTTTTTTAAAAATCTAGAATAACCATGCTGATTATCATACACTATTACCTGTTTTGATTCCATCATTTATTATTTAAACGTTACATCTATTTAACTTATTCTTCTCCATGTACTTTCTTTTCCTGAATTTGTTTTTTTTCAGTTTTGCTACAAACTGTCATTAGTAATAATCCAGAAATGGCTATTAAAGTTTTTCAATAACGATTCATACGCGTTTATTTTATTTATTATTTTGTGCTATTCAGATTATAACAAAGTGACTATTGTTTTACTGGAATAATAGACATATTTTTCTTCAATAACATAGTGTCTGGAATAGTCTCAAGGATAGATTTTTTTAATGCCTCAATCAGTCTTTTTTTTACAAAATGATTGTAATAAACTAATCCTATTTCCCTAACTGGATATGGGGATACAAAACGGCTAATCTTGTTCTTTTGTTCTTTATTTAACGCTAGTACTGTTAACTCAGGGAGAATCGTTGTGCCCATATTCAAATCTACCATTTGCTTAAGGGTCTCGATACTACCCGACTGATAATCTATTTTTAGATCTGAAGCGCCTTTGGTTCTTAATTCACATAAATTTACAATCTGGTTTCTAAGGCAATGCCCCTCTTCCAGCAGTAACAATTTATTAGGATTTATATCTTCTGGAACAATGTATTTTTTCTTAGCCGAAGCAGCATTCAAATCACCATAATGATAGAATTCTTCATAAAATAAGGTTTCTTCTTTTAAACCTTTATCTAATAATGGAATTGCCAATATGGCTACATCTATTGAGCCATCCTTC
The DNA here is from genome assembly GCF_002156885.1 of Flavobacterium sp. AJR. Taxonomy (NCBI): domain Bacteria; kingdom Pseudomonadati; phylum Bacteroidota; class Flavobacteriia; order Flavobacteriales; family Flavobacteriaceae; genus Flavobacterium; species Flavobacterium sp. AJR. The sequence goes on from NZ_NCWQ01000030.1 coordinate 53,254, forward strand.
AATTTCTCCTGAATTTTTTCGGTAGTCAACTCATTAATGACCAACTTAACTTCTTTATAGTTTGCCATAAAATCTTTTATAAAAAGAGGTAATAAATATGGAGCTAGTGATGGTATAATTCCTATTCGGAGATCTCCCCTCACCTCACCTGTTTCTTCACGTATTATCTCTTTTATCCTGTTGGTTTCCTGCAAAGCAATTTTTGCCTGCTCTATTATTTTCATGCCAATATCTGTAGGTCGAACTGGTTGCTTACTCCTGTCGAATAAGATGACATTGAGTTCATCTTCCAGTTTTTTAATCATTCCGCTTAAGGTCGCTTGTGTAATGAAACAGGCTTCTGATGCTTTTAAGAAATGGCGATGCTTGTCTAATGAAACTATGTATTCTAATTGCTGTATATTCACTGTGTTAGATTTTATCTATATAATAATTAAATTTATTAGCTTACGCGTATAAGTATGCAAATATACTTTTGTCTTTTTAAAGATGAAACTTTATAAAAACAACAACAAAACATTACAAAATGACTCATTACTAATTCATTAAAACAAATTAGATAAATAATGAATTCATAATTTTGTATGATTTTTTTTGAATAGAAATTAACTAATTTACTACATCTGAATATTGCAAAAAGAGCTTTATTAGACTAGCCAAATTATCTATTTCTAATTTTTTAAAAATTCTAAATTTGTAAGTACTAATAGTGTTTGATTTTATTTTTAGGTATGCCATTATTTCTAAATTTCCATACCCATCGACTAGTAAACGAGCAATTTCAAGTTCTCTGTTAGATAAAAGATCTAGTGGATTAACTGGTTTTTTTGAGATGCAAGACTCTAAAATTTTATTTTTTAAACTAAGTGTAATAAACTTACCTGAAAAAATCATTGCATTTAAGGCATTTTTTATTTCTTCTTCTGAGCTTTCCTTGCTTAGAAACCCAGATGCTCCAGCGTTTAAATAGCGCATCGCATACGAATCCTCATCACAGATTGAGAATATTAAAATATTTACATTGGGCTGAATGGATTTTATTTCTTTTAAAATATTCAGGCTACTGCCTTCTGGAAAATTCACATCCATAATTAATAAATCAACTTTAGTTTCTGTAAGTGTTTTAATAATATCGCTAAATTTTTTTGTTTGATAAACTACAGGGTTTGAGAATGATTCTTTTATAATTAGAGAAAGTCCATGCCGGACTACACAATGACGATCAGCAACTACAAAACAAAAATTATTTGATTGTTTCATTTTAGGTTAAATATATTTACTTTGAAAAGGGGAAAATGTTATTGTAAAGAGAATAACGGCTCTATTTGTATTTTCAATTTAAAGATTTTACTCAATACTAAAATAAATATGACAATTACAAACCTAATTTAAGAAGAAGGGAGTCAGCTGTAATAATAATTAAAATCATTATCCTAAATCGCCTATCCCTTCTAAATATTTATGCCATCATTTATTGAAATAAATGTAATTTTAATAGTGTAACATTATTTCACTATTGCATCGAAACAATAACAAACTCACTGCGTCTATTAGCCTGATGCTCTTCTTCTGTACATTTTACCCCATCAGAACAATGGTTTACCAATTGCGATTCGCCATAACCTTTTCCTGTTAGCCTGCTTGAAGAAATTCCGTTTTTCACTAACCATGCGATAGTAGATTTGGCTCTTCTGTTTGATAATGCAATATTGTATTTAAATGTTGCACGACTATCGGTATGCGAACGAACATCGATTTTCATCTTTGGATATTGTTGCATTACAGCAAGTACTTTCTCTAGTTCGAAGGCTGCTTCTTTGCGAATAAATGACTTATCTAAATCAAAATAGATAATTGGTATATTTAAGGTTTTTGCTAAATCTGTACCTACATCTATAGGTTTGATTCGTTGCTCTAATTGCAATGATAGCACCGTTTTTCCCGTTGCATTATTTATCGTAATTCTTTCTTCCTTAGTTTCATAGTCTTTTTTCTCTGCTCGTACTGAATATATTTTTCCGCACACTACATCAAATTTATAACTTCCTTTATCATCGGTTGTTGTGGTAGTTATTAACTCCATTTTCTCGTTGTACAAGCTTACTTTTGAGTCTGCAAGGACAGCACCAGTTTCACGATCTGTTATAATTCCGGATAATAATTGCTCACAAATTAGTTTTCGCATTTCTAAAAAACGATAAATATCATCATATCCTTTACCACCACTTCGATTGGAAGAGAAAAACCCATTTCGATTTTTGCTATCTATCAAAAAAGCAAAATCATCCTGAGAACTGTTTATTGGAGCGCCTACATTTTGAACCTCGCCAAAGCTGTTGTCATTTCCTATTTTAGATACAAATACATCTAAACCTCCAAGCCCGGGATGTCCATCGCTTGCAAAATAAAGCTCATTATCTCCAGATATAAATGGGAAGCTTTCTCTTCCTTCAGTATTAATAGTCTTTCCTAAATTCATTGGAACACCATAACTGCCATCGCTGTTGATTTTTACACTAAACAAATCTGACTGCCCTAATGTTCCTGGCATATCTGAGGCAAAGTATAATGTCTTCTCATCTAAACTTAATGCAGGATGTGCAACGCTATAGTCATTACTATTAAAAGGTAATTCGGTTACATTACCCCACTGATTATCCGTTAGCGTTGCTTTGTATAATTTTAATAGTGTTATACTCTTGTTGTCTTTTCCTTTTTTACTGTTCAAATAATTGTTTCGGGTAAAGTACATCGTTTGACCATCATTTGTAAATACTGGTGTTGACTCATGAAATTTTGAATTGATTTTTTTACTAAAGCGCTCAGGTTTCCCCATTTCTCCTCCAGCTTTTATTTCAGAAGTATATATATCAGTAAACGATTGATTGGTCCAGCTGAACACTTTCTTAGAAACTCCTCCTGTATCTCTTGCTGAGGCAAAAACTAATTTATTGTCTAAAAATGAACTCCCATAATCTGAAGATGCAGAATTAATACCGAGATCAGCTATATCAAAACGACCTGAATTTGCTGTAATTATTTCCAGATAATTTTTATTATTCTCATATAATTTAGCTCTTAGGTCATTGCCTGATTTCTTATTAAATTCCTCTAACATCATGTTTGCTTTGGCATAATTACCTACAGACTTGAGTGTTTGAGAATAACGATAATAATATTCAGGTTCCTGGTTTGGGTTCATAGCAAAAAGTTCACCATACCATTTTTCAGCTTGGGGTAATTCAGCATTAAAATAATAAGCATTACCAAGCTTTTGAAACATTTTTTCGTCTTTGTAACCTTTCTCGGCTACACGCTCATAGATGGCAATAGCATCGACATAGGCATATCTTTCATATTTCTTGTCGGCCGCAACTATTCCTGCTTTTTGTCCATAGCTATGTAAAGCCAGAACGCTAAAAATGGTGCTATAAAGTAGAGTTTTTATTTTCATAATAGTAGTAGTTTAGAAGAATCTTGGAGATATCATTTTATCATATTTATTGAACAATTCATATCGCAAAAAGATTTCATGTGATCCTGAATTGTAATTTCCTAATCGGGTGGTGTCTAAATCATATGCATACCCGATAAACCAAGAATTGCTTACCTGAAATCCTACCATGGCGCTTAATGCAGCACTCCATCTATAAGCAACACCTGCAACAAATTTTTCATTGATTAAAAAATTTCCTGATACATCTACTTGCAAAGGAGCTCCTTGTACGTATTTGGTTAGCAAAGAAGGTTTGAATTTTACATTATAGCTTAAATCAAATACATGACCTGCAATTAAATACAAATTCATATTTTCTTTAGCCACATGACTATTAGATCCTGCATCAGCATATCTGTCAAAATGTTTGGTCTCCAACAATTGTGGTGCCGACAAACCAACATAAGTATTATCTGAATGCAAATAGACTCCTGCTCCAATATTAGGCGAAAATTTATTATCAATGTTGGTTTCAAAAACATAGTCATTTTTATCGTATTGATTCAACTTGGTGAAATCAACATTCAATAAATTAGCTGTTCCTTTTATTCCAAAAGATAATTTATAACGCTCTGATGTATGAATAGTATACGAAACATCTAAAGCAATATTATTTTCGTCTGATGGGCCAATTCTGTCATTAACAACTGAAACTCCTATTCCTAAATTAGTTCCATTTATTGGGGTATTTATCGATGCTGAATTAGTTACTGGTGCACCATCCAGTCCTACCCATTGTGAACGATGCAAAGCAAAAATACTCATTACTCCTCTTGATCCTGCATAGGCCGGATTGACGTTTATAGTATTATACATATACTGTGTATACTGTGCGTCTTGTTGTCCATAACTTGCGATTGTTGCCAGTAGCAAAACAAATCTTAATATTATTTTTTTCATCTGTTTTTTTATTTAAATCCCTGAGAAGAAAAGTTTTCCCAGCTCTCAGGGATTAATTTAAATTTATCTGTTATCTGTTTAAATACAAGTACCCTGCTTTCGAATGTGCATTTGAAGCGTTGTCTTTATATTTTAGAATATAATAGTAAGTTCCTACTGGCAGCTCTGCACTTTGATTAATCGTTACACGTCCTTCAGATATTCCTTTAAAGACTCTGTCTGAATTATTATAATGATCTTGGTCAAATACTAAAACTCCCCAACGATTATAAATCTCTACTGTGTTATCAGGGAAACATTCTAATCCATCAATTTTAAATACATCATTTTCTCCGTCTCCATTTGGTGAAACAGCATTAAAGACTTCTATAATACAAGATGGATCTATAACTATTGAAACTGTCGCTGTATCACAATTTGTTGGATTTGCTTTTTCGCAGATGCTGTAACTAATGGTGTAGTTTCCTGCCGGCGTATTAGGTGCAACTGTGATTGTACCATCGGGATTTAATGTAAATCCTGCCGGAACAGATACTTCTGTTAAGTTTACTTCAGATGGTATAACCGGTACTCCGTTTAGGGTATCATTTGTTAATACACTTGGCGTTGTACCTCCATCTTTTTCATTAATTGGCGTTGCAGTATAATCATCATCGTTTGCCTGAATTACTGTTGTTACTACTACTACTGTAGCAGTTGTTGTAGCACAATTTGATGAATTTAACTTTTCACAGATTCTGTAAGTAACCACATAATTACCTGTTGGCGTGTTTGGTGCTACCGTGATAGTTCCGTCTGCATTTAAGGTTAATCCTGTTGGTACATTTTCTCCTGTTAAGTTTACCTCAGCAGGTACAACAGGGAATCCGTTAAGAGTATCATTTGTTAATACGCTCGTAGTTGTACCGCCATTTTTCCCATTGATAGGTGTTGCAGAATAATCATCGACTATTGCATCAATTCTAGCTGTAACTACAACTACCGTGGCAGTTGTTGTATCACAATTTGATGGATTCAACTTCTCACAAATCCTGTAAGTAACAACATAAATACCCGCTGGTGTGTTAGGAGCTATAGTTATAGTTCCATCACCATTTAATGTTAATCCTGTTGGTACATTTACTTCTGATAAGTTCACTTCAGATGCAATGATTGCTAATCCGTTCAAAGTATCATTTCTTAGTACACTCAATGTTGTACCTCCATCTCTTCCTATGATTGGCATTGGAGTGTAATCATCTATTTTGGCACAAATTACAGATTGTATTACTACATCATCAGACACTGATGAAACACATCCTGAAGTTACATCTGTAACTGTTGCTGTATATGTTCCTGCCGGTGCTGTTACAACTCCTGATGCTGAGATACTAACTCCAGTAGATGGTGTAAAAGTATATGTCTTTGTAGCATCATAATTGGTAATTGCAAAACTTCCTGTAGCAACAGTACACGTTGGTTTAGTCACTGTACCGAATAATGCTATTGCAGGTGCAGATGGTGCTGCATTGATTTTTGTACTTAAAGAAGTTACTGAAGTACAAGCTCCTAATGTAGCTGATACTGTATAATCTCCTGCCGGTGCTGTTACAACCCCTGTAGCCGATATACTTACTCCTGTAGATGGTATAATTGTATACGTGTAAGTTGCATCATAATTAGTGATTGTAAAACTTCCTGCTGTCATGGCACAAGTTGTAGGTTGTACTACAGTACTCAATACTGGTTGTGCAGGTGTTACTGGTTGTGCGTTAACAATTGTACTAGCCGAAGGTGAAGTACAAGCGCCTAATGTTGCCGTTACTGTATAGTTACCTTCTGGTGCTGTTACAACTCCTGTAGCTGATACGCTTACTCCTGTATTTGGTGTAAATGTATACGTATAAGTAGCATCATAATTGGTAATGGTAAAACTACCCGTTGCTGTAGAACACGTTGGTTGAGTTACAGCTCCTAATGTTGGTGCAACCGGTGTTACAGGCTGAACATTTATTGTTGAAATAGCCGAAGCTGCCGACGTACATCCTGAAGTTACATCTGTAACTGTGGCTGTATATGAATCTGCCGGTGCTGTTACAACTCCTGTTCCTGATATACTTACTCCAGTATTTGGTGTAAACGTATATGTTTTTGTAGCATCATAATTGGTAATTGTAAAACTACCTGTAGCAACACTACACGTTGGTTGTGTTACTGCGCCGAATAATGCTATTGCAGGTGCAGATGGTGCTGCATTAACTGTTACCTCTAAAGAAGCTACCGAAGTACAAGCTCCTAATGTAGCTGTTACTGAATAATCTCCTGCCGGTGCTGTTACAACTCCTGTTCCTGATATGCTTACTCCCGTATTTGGTGTAACAACATAAGTGTAAGCTGCATTATAATTGGTAATTGCAAAACTACCATTTGGAGAAGCACAAGTTGTTGGTTGTGTTACAACTCCTAATGTTGGTTGTACTGGTGTAACTGGTTGTGCATTAACTGTTGTACTAGCCGAAGGTGAAATACAAGCTCCTAATGTTGCCGTAACTGTATAGTTACCTTCTGGTGCTGTTACAACTCCTGTAGCTGATACGCTTACTCCTGTATTTGGTGTAACTGAATACGTGTAAGTCGCATCATAATTAGTAATTGTGAAACTTCCTGTTGCTGTGGCACATGTAGGCTGTGTTACAACTCCTAATGTTGGTGCTACTGGCGTTACAGGCTGAACATTTATTGTTGAAATAGCTGAAGCTGCTGACGTACATCCTGAAGTTACATCTGTAACTGTGGCTGTATATGAATCTGCCGGTGCTGTTACAACTCCTGATGCAGAAATACTAACTCCTGTATTTGGTGTAAAAGTATAGGTCTTTGTAGCATCATAATTGGTAATGGTGAAACTACCTGTAGCAACAGTACACGTTGGTTGTGTTACCGCTCCAAATAATGCTATTGCAGGTGCAGATGGTGCTGCATTAACTGTTACCTCTAAAGAAGCTACTGAAGTACAAGCTCCTAATGTAGCTGTTACTGAATAATCTCCTGCCGGTGCTGTTACAATTCCTGTTCCTGATATACTTACTCCCGTATTTGGTGTAACAGTATACGTATAAGCTACATCATAATTGGTAATTGCAAAACTTCCATTTGGAGAAGCACAAGTTGTTGGTTGTGTTACAACTCCTAATGTTGGTTGTACTGGTGTAACAGGTTGCGCATTAACTGTTGTACTAGCCGAAGGTGAAATACAAGCTCCTAATGTTGCCGTAACTGTATAGTTACCTTCTGGTGCTGTTACAACTCCTGATGCAGAGACACTTACTCCTGTATTTGGTGTAAAAGTGTATGTGTAAGTCGCATCATAATTAGTAATTGTGAAACTTCCTGTTGCTGTGGCACATGTAGGCTGAGTTACAGCTCCTAATGTTGGTACAACTGGCGTTACAGGCTGAACATCTATTGTTGAACTAGCCGAAGCTGCCGACGTACATCCTGTATTTGCATCTGTAACTGTTGCTGTATATGTTTCGGCAGGTGCCGTTACAACTCCTCCTGCAGAGATACTAACTCCTGCAGATGGTGTAAAATTATAGGTCTTTGTAGCATCATAATTGGTAATTGTAAAACTACCTGTAGCAACAGTACACGTTGGTTGTGTTACTGCACCAAATAATGCTATTGCAGGTGTTACTGGTTGTGCACTCACGGTAAAACTAGCTGCTACAGAGATACATGTTCCTGCAGAAGCAGTAAGATCATAAGTACCCGATGCTAATCCTGAGAATATACCGGTTGCATTGGTAACTGCTGGAATTACAGGATTTGTTCCCGTAAGCGTATAAGTAATATCCGGAGCTACTACGGGAGTAAGAACAGTAATAGTACCTGTGCTTAAAGTACAAGTTGGTTCCGTTACATCAGCTGTTGGAGCAGCTGGAGCAGCTGTATTAACAACTGTATAAGTTGACACAGAAGTTCCTGAACATAACCCATTCACAGTATATGTAAATGTAAATGATCCTGTTGCAGATACTGATGGTGACCAAAGATGACCATTTAAATTTCCGCTTGATGGGTTTGTTGTTTCAACCCACGTTCCATAAGGATCAGCTGTAGCAGGAAGCAATGTATTTAAATCTAAAGTAGTAACTGATCTACAAACAGCTGTTGAACTATCTGCCCCAGAATTTGGGTTATCTAAATTTGAGGTTATTTGATAATCTAAAACAACATCTACACAAGATCCTGGAGGAGACGAAGTAAGTCTTACATGATAAGTACCCGTATCGGTAGCTGTATTAAATGTTGGAAAAGATAACGTTGAAGTAGTACTCAATACAGTTGGATCATTGTCTTTTGTCCAGCTAAAATTAAGATATGGAACTCCATCTACAGAAAGTTTTCCTGTTGTTGAACCATTACATATATTTACGGCTGTTAATTTTGGTAAACCTAGTTTTTCAATATCAAGTAAAGAGTTAACCACATTACCACAGTCATCTGTAATCCTAAAATTATAGATACCACCGGTTAAACCTGTAAAAAGGCTACTGCTACCATTATTTACTACAAATGGGTTACCATCTTTAGTAGTAATCGCATACGTATAAGGTTCAACACCGTCATAACCAGTTATAGAAGCGTTATAATGTACCCCATCTGCACATTTAAACGAATATAAATCTTTCGGTTTCAACCCCATTGTAGCATAATCAAAAGTAGAAAGAACATCAAAACAATTTCTTCCATAACCATAATTAGCAACACCTGGATACAATTCAAGCGTTGTAAAAGTCTTTACTATTCTATAAGTTCCCGGTGCTGTCCAAGAACCTTGCTGCTGACCATTTATTAATGATTGAGCATTTGATGCGCTAGGTACATCGCTGGAAAAACCTCCTGCTGTAGGATGTCCCCAATTATTACTTGAAGGATCTTTTATTTGTAGCCAATAAAACACATTTTGATTAGCTTGAACAAGATTATCTCCTGTTACACTCAAATTGACATCAAAACTACCACACTTTTGAACTTTAGCTGCAACTACAGTCCCTTGATCATAACCTATAACAGTCACATCGGTAGGAATGATATGTCCGCAATTATCTGTCGTTTCAACTTTATATATTCCTCCTGCAACATCATCAAAGACAACATTGTATCCGTCTGCAGTAATACGAGATGTAACGTCAACAGGATAAGAACCAGAGAAACCCGAAGGTCCTGCCAAAATTCTTGCACTTACAAAAGTATATGTTGACGTATTTTGTGATATCGAAAATGTACCATTTCCAGCTCCACAACCTATTCCCTGAAATACCCATACACTCGGAGTTGGAGTAGATACTGTAACCTCTTCATCAATAAAAACATTACAAGCATCCGTTACACGAATCATATAAACCCCATCTGGTATTGGATTTCCAACACCTCCTACAAGGTTAGAGTTAGATGGTGCACCAATGGTGTATCCCGGCGGTGCCGATAAAACCTCGTATTGCAAAGTTTTTACCATATATTGAGTGCCTAAAGAAATATAGGATCCCATACAATCTGCAGGTAAAATCTGAGCAAATACTTCTGCAGGATTATTAATATTTCGTGTAGCAGGAAAGACATTTCCGCAAGCATCTGTGATCTTTAGATCTAATACAAAAGGTGCAGTATAAAAAGGAATAGAGGTAGTTATGTCCTCAGTACTACTACCAAACCGATTAGGACCTGTAATTGTTTTAGAAGTTGTTATGTCTGCTCCTCCACCAGGTGGATGAACAATATAGTCAAACTGAAGCGGGTAAACCATTACGTTACTATCTGCTCCTGCTTTTATAAATTGTCGAAAATCGCCAAAACCACAAGCACTTCTTTCTGTATTATAACTACTAATACCATTACTACCATCAGCAAATTCTATATTAGGTGTAAATACAGTAAGAGTAGCTGTTTGAGTTACAATTTCCCCACAATTATCTGTAACCGACACTACGTAAGAACCTCCGCTAAGACCTGTAAAAGATCCGCTCGATTGAGGACCTACATTCATAGGGCCTGTAATTGAATACGCATTAACAGCAGCTGGGTTTCCTGCATTAATCGTGACATTAATTGCGCCTGAATTAGGACAAGTCACATCTGTTTTAGTAACAGTAAAACCTAGCGGACTCACATTTGCACTTATATTGCCATCCCAAGTTTGAGAGTTACTCGTGTGTCCGACCATACTTTGGGTGGCAACGATACGATAAACACCTCCGCTTAGTCCCGTTTGAGAATTGCTTGTTGTTGTAACAAGCGCCGTGCTAAAATTTGGAGCTTTGTAGATCGCATAGGTAACAGTAGCACCGGGATCTGTTCCCGTAGTACTAAATGCTAATGCGCCATTGTTCCTGCAAGTCTCTGGAGTTGGCGTCACGCTGAGAGTAAATGTAGGCAAGGTCACTTGTGCTTGCATTGCAAAATTCACCAGTAGAAATAGCAATAAAACCGATCTACGGTGAAAAACCTTTGCCAAGCAGGATTTTTTAATTAAAGTAATTTTTTTCATGTTTCGCAGTTATAAAGTTTTTAAATTGATTTAAAATTGGGCTTAATGTTAATAACTGATCAGTGTTGTCAAGAATGACTGTGTAGTACTATAAGCACTATTGTTACCACAAGCCGCTACTTGATGATTCGGGATTTGTAATCCATGTCGAATACTAATTGGTTTAAATATTTTATAAAACAATTTAGCCCAAGGCACAAAGCGCCTCAAAAAAATAGAATGATCCATAATATATAAGTTGTTTAAAAATTACATGCGTAATAAGCGATTACTGCTATTAGCTATAGATTTAAGATTTATCTGGTACTGAAATTGTCATATTGCATCATGCCTAAAAACGTTAAGAAAAACAAGTTTCTTTGCGATTTTGGTCAATAACAATACCCATAAGGATATCTTAAATTTTTAGTTTGTGTTAATAACTCAGTAATTCTTTTAGAAGAAAATAAAATTTAGGTTTGTACTTGTGTTACTTTTTTTTAACAAGTAAAAAACTAAAAAATTTTCTCAATAGCTCTTGAGGTTAAGTAAGCAATTTATAATGTGAGATTGATTTGGGGACAATATTCACACTACATAAAAACGTTAGGCAAACATATTATAAAAACTAGGTAACATCCTAAAAAACACATACCACATAGGTACTCATACGTTTATAAAACAGACACTTAATGTTTTACAAGTTTAAAAATAACAGCGTATAATAAGATTCGGCGTTTTAATATTCCAAAAAGAAAATAAGGAATTTATATATAAATATATTTAAATTTAATAATTAATAATTAATATTTATGTCTGGGTTAATTGGTAGAAAAATCGGCATGACAAGTATTTTTGATGAAAACGGGAAAAATATTCCTTGTACAGTAATCGAAGCTGGTCCATGTGTTGTTACCCAAGTCAGAACCAAAGGTGTTGACGGGTATGAAGCGTTGCAACTAGGTTTCGATGACAAAAACGAGAAACATTCCACAAAAGCGGCTTTAGGTCACTTTAAGAAAGCTGGAACTGTAGCTAAGAAAAAAGTCGTTGAATTCCAAGATTTCGCAACAGAGCAAAAATTAGGAGATCTTATTGATGTTTCTATTTTTTCTGAAGGAGAATTTGTAGATGTACAAGGTGTGTCTAAAGGTAAAGGTTTTCAAGGGGTTGTAAAACGTCACGGTTTTGGTGGTGTTGGTCAAGCAACTCACGGTCAACACAACCGTTTAAGAGCGCCAGGTTCTGTGGGAGCTTCTTCTTATCCATCTAGAGTATTCAAAGGAATGCGTATGGCTGGAAGAATGGGAGGAGACAATGTAAAAGTTCAAAACCTTAGAGTTTTAAAAGTAGTTGCTGAAAAGAACTTACTAGTTATTAAAGGATGTGTTCCTGGTCATAACAACTCTTATGTAATCATTCAGAAGTAATGGAAGTAAAAGTATTAGATTTCAACGGAAAAGATACTGGTAGAAAAGTTCAACTTTCTGATTCAGTATTCGCAATTGAGCCAAATAATCACGCTGTATATCTTGATGTTAAGCAATATTTAGCTAATCAAAGACAAGGTACTCACAAAGCTAAAGAAAGAGCTGAAGTAGCGGGAAGTACACGTAAGATTAAAAAACAAAAAGGAACTGGTACTGCTCGTGCGGGTAGTATTAAAAATCCTTTGTTTAAAGGTGGTGGAACAGTTTTCGGACCAAGACCAAGAAGTTATTCATTCAAATTGAATAAAAACTTAAAGAGATTGGCAAGAAAATCTGCTTTCTCAATTAAAGCAAAAGAAGCAAGTATTGTTGTTTTAGAAGACTTTAATTTTGAAACGCCAAACACTAAAAATTTCATTAATGTTTTGAAAGCTTTAGGGTTAGAAAATAAAAAATCTTTATTTGTGTTGGGAGAGTCGAATAAAAATGTATATTTGTCGTCACGCAATTTAAAGGCTTCTAGTGTTGTAAGTAGCTATGAATTAAGCACTTACGCTATTTTGAACGCTAATAATTTAGTGCTTTTAGAGAGCTCTTTAGAGGTAATTGAAGAAAATTTAAGCAAATAATAGGAATATGAGTATCATAATTAGACCTATAGTAACTGAAAAAGTAACCAAGGAAAGTGAAGTTTTGAATCGCTTCGGTTTTGTTGTTGACAAAAAAGCAAATAAAGTTCAGATTAAGAAAGCTGTTGAAGCTGCTTATGGAGTAACTATTTTGAGTGTTAACACAATGAATGTAAGACCGGATAGAACTACAAAATACACAAAAAGTGGTTTGATCAGCGGAAAGACAAATGCAATCAAAAAAGCAATTGTTCAAGTACAAGAAGGAGAAACAATTGATTTTTACAACAATATCTAAGATAGAAAAATGTCAGTAAGAAAATTAAAACCTATTACCCCAGGTCAGCGATTTAGAGTTGTGAATGGTTATGACGCCATTACAACTGATAAGCCGGAACGCTCTTTGATAGCGCCGATAAAAAACTCTGGAGGTAGAAATAGTCAAGGAAAGATGACCATGCGTTATACGGGTGGTGGTCACAAGCAGAGATATCGTATTATTGATTTCAAACGTACAAAAGAAGGAATTCCAGCTACAGTGAAATCAATCGAATATGATCCAAATCGTACTGCATTTATCGCTTTATTAGCTTATGCTGATGGAGAGAAAACTTATGTTATCGCTCAAAATGGATTGAAAGTTGGTCAGAAATTAGTTTCTGGACCGGAATCTCAACCAGAAATTGGTAACACATTGCCTTTAAGCAGAATTCCTTTAGGAACTGTTATTTCTTGTATCGAATTGAGACCAGGACAAGGAGCTGTAATCGCTCGTTCTGCTGGAACATTTGCTCAATTAATGGCAAGAGATGGAAAATATGCTACAATTAAAATGCCATCTGGTGAAACAAGATTAATTTTGTTAACTTGTGCAGCTACAATTGGAGCAGTTTCTAATTCAGACCACCAATTAGTTGTATCTGGTAAAGCAGGTAGAACAAGATGGTTAGGAAGAAGACCTAGAACAAGACCTGTTGCAATGAACCCTGTTGATCACCCAATGGGTGGTGGAGAAGGACGTTCTTCTGGTGGACATCCACGTTCAAGAAATGGAATACCAGCTAAAGGTTATAGAACTCGTTCTAAGAAAAACCCGAGTAACAAGTATATCGTAGAACGTAGAAAGAAATAATAAGATATGGCACGTTCATTAAAAAAAGGACCTTTCGTTCATTATAAGTTAGACAAGAAAGTTCAGGAAAACGTAGAAAGTGGTAAAAATGCAGTTGTAAAGACTTGGTCTAGAGCTTCAATGATTACTCCAGATTTCGTTGGACAAACTATCGCAGTTCATAACGGTCGTCAATTTGTACCAGTTTACGTAACAGAAAACATGGTAGGTCACAAATTAGGAGAATTTTCACCAACTAGATCTTTTAGAGGTCATGCTGGAGCAAAAAATAAAGGTAAAAAATAAGAAGCAATGGGAGTTCGTAAAAGAGAAACAGCAGATGCGAGAAAAGAGGCTAATAAGTCTATTGCTTTCGCAAAATTGAATAACTGCCCTACTTCACCTAGAAAAATGCGCTTAGTAGCGGACTTGGTAAGAGGTCAGAAGGTAGAAAGAGCACTTAACATCTTAAGATTTAGTTCTAAAGAAGCTTCAAGAAAATTAGAAAAACTATTATTATCTGCAATCAATAACTGGGAGCAAAAAAATAGTGAAGGTAATTTAGAAGAAGCTGGATTATTTGTTAAAGAGATCAGAGTAGATGGTGGAATGATGTTGAAAAGACTTCGTCCAGCACCTCAAGGTCGTGCACACAGAATAAGAAAACGTTCTAACCACGTAACAATCGTGCTTGGAGCTATCAATAACACACAAAGCAATTCTTAAACAGCATGGGACAAAAGACAAATCCAATTGGAAATAGACTTGGTATCATCAGAGGGTGGGACTCAAACTGGTATGGTGGAAATGATTACGGTGATAAACTTGCCGAAGATCACAAAATCAGAAAGTATATCCACGCTCGTTTATCAAAAGCTAGTGTATCAAAAGTAATCATCGAGAGAACTTTGAAACTTGTAACCGTTACTATCACTACTGCAAGACCTGGTATTATTATTGGGAAAGGTGGACAAGAGGTAGACAAGTTAAAAGAAGAACTTAAGAAAATTACAGACAAAGAGGTTCAAATTAACATCTTTGAAATCAAAAGACCTGAATTAGATGCTTATCTTGTGGCGACAAGCATCGCTCGTCAAATAGAAAGTCGTATTTCTTACAGACGTGCAATCAAAATGGCTATTGCTGCTTCTATGCGTATGAACGCTGAAGGTATCAAAGTTTTGATTTCTGGTCGTTTGAATGGTGCTGAAATGGCACGTTCAGAAGGTTTCAAAGAAGGTAGAATTCCTCTATCAACTTTCAGAGCTGATATTGATTATGCACTTGCAGAAGCTCATACTACTTACGGTAGAATGGGGATCAAAGTGTGGATCATGAAAGGTGAAGTTTATGGAAAGAGAGATCTTTCTCCGCTTGCTGGAATGGATAAAAAACAAGCTGGTGGTGGTAAAGGTGGAGATGCTCCTCGTGGCAAATCTAACTTTAATAAAGGTTCAAAACCAGACGCTCGTAAAAGAAAGTAAATTTTTAAACTAAAGAAAAATGTTACAGCCTAAAAGAACAAAATACCGTAAGGTACAAAAAGGTAAAATGAAAGGGAATTCTCAAAGAGGATTTGAACTTTCTAATGGAATGTTTGGTATTAAATCTGTACATGAAGATGGAATGTTCTTAACTTCTCGTCAAATCGAAGCTGCGCGTATTGCTGCAACTCGTTTCATGAAGAGAGAAGGACAATTATGGATCAAAATATTTCCAGACAAACCAATTACTAAGAAGCCTCTTGAGGTACGTATGGGTAAAGGTAAAGGTGCCGTTGAATATTGGGCTGCCGTTGTTAAACCCGGAAGAATTATGTTTGAAGTTGGAGGAGTTCCTTTATCAGTTGCAAAAGAGGCGTTACGTCTTGCAGCTCAAAAGCTTCCAGTAAAAACTAAATTCGTCGTTGCTAGAGATTTCGAAGCATAATTTATATTATATTATGAAACAATCAGAAATAAAAGATCTTTCTGCAGCGGAGTTGCAAGAAAAACTTAGTCAAACTAAGAAGATATATGCTGACCTAAAAATGGCCCACGCTATTTCTCCAATTGAGAACCCACTTCAAATTAGAAGTGTAAGAAGAACAGTTGCAAGATTGGCTACAGAGCTAACTAAAAGAGAGTTACAATAATTGTATTCTGCTGAAAGATGGAAGAAAAAAGAAATTTAAGAAAAGAAAGAATTGGTGTTGTTACTTCTAACAAAATGGAGAAATCTATCGTTGTTGCTGAAGTAAGAAAAGTAAAACACCCATTATACGGTAAGTTCGTGTTGAAAACAAAGAAATACGTTGCACACGACGAAACAAACGACTGTAACATTGGAGATACTGTAAGAATTAGCGAAACGCGTCCTTTAAGTAAATCAAAATGTTGGAGATTAGTTGAAATCATTGAAAGAGCTAAATAATTATGGTACAACAAGAATCAAGACTAAAAGTAGCAGATAACACAGGAGCTAAAGAAGTTTTAACTATCCGTGTTTTAGGAGGTACCAAAAGAAGGTATGCCTCTGTTGGTGACAAGATTGTAGTTTCTATCAAAGATGCAACTCCAAACGGAAACGTGAAAAAAGGAGCTGTTTCAACTGCAGTTGTTGTGCGTACCAAAAAAGAAGTGAGAAGAGCTGATGGTTCTTATATCCGTTTCGATGACAATGCATGTGTTCTTTTGAATGCTGCAGGGGAAATGAGAGGAACTCGTGTTTTTGGTCCGGTAGCAAGAGAACTTCGTGAAAAACAATTCATGAAAATTGTATCATTAGCACCAGAAGTGCTTTAATTCGTTTTAAGATGATAAAGCTAAAAATAAAATCAGGAGACATCGTAAGAGTAATTGCTGGTGACCATAAAGGATCAGAAGGTAAAGTTTTACGAGTATACCGTGAAAAAAATAAAGCGATAGTTGAAGGTGTAAACATGGTTTCGAAACATACAAAACCAAGTGCTAAAAACCCTCAAGGTGGTATCGTTAAGAAAGAAGCTTCTATACAAATATCTAACATTTCTCTTATTGATCCTAAAACTAAGGAAGCAACTAGAGTTGGTATTAGAGTAGAAGGAGATAAGAAAGTAAGATTTTCAAAAAAATCTAATCAAGTACTATAGTAATGGCATATACACCTAGACTAAAAGAAGAATATAAGAGTAGAGTAATCTCTGCTCTTAAAGAAGAATTCGGATATACAAACGTAATGCAAGTTCCTAAACTTGAAAAAATCGTTTTGAGCCGTGGAGTTGGTGCAGCTGTATCTGATAAAAAACTTATTGACTATGCAGTTGATGAGTTAACAAAGATCACTGGACAAAAAGCAGTATCTACAATTTCAAAGAAAGACGTTGCGTCTTTCAAATTGAGAAAAGGGATGCCTATTGGAGCAAAAGTTACTTTACGTGGTGAGAGAATGTATGAGTTTTTAGATAGACTTATTACTTCTGCTTTACCGCGCGTTAGAGATTTTAGTGGTATCAAAGCTACTGGTTTCGACGGAAGAGGTAATTACAATCTTGGAGTTTTAGAGCAAATCATTTTCCCTGAAATTGATATTGATAAAGTAAACAAAATTTCAGGAATGGATATTACATTTGTTACTACTGCTCAAACAGACAAGGAAGCAAAGTCATTATTGGCTGAATTAGGATTACCTTTTAAAAAGAATTAAGACATGGCTAAAGAATCAATGAAAGCCCGTGAGGTGAAAAGAGAGAAAACGGTAGCTAAGTATGCTGAGAAAAGAAAAGCTTTGAAAGAAGCTGGAGATTTTGAAGGTTTACAAAAATTACCTAAAAATGCTTCACCAGTTCGTTTGCACAATCGTTGTAAATTAACAGGTAGACCAAGAGGTTATATTCGTCAATTTGGTATTTCACGTGTAACTTTCCGTGAGATGGCTAATAATGGATTAATTCCTGGAGTTAAAAAGGCGTCTTGGTAATCTCGCAATAAGTTATTACTTTTGCAAACCAAAAAATAATTTTAATTGATTAAAGGTTCGGGAGGCGAGTGCCTCCCGAAAACCATAATCGCAATCAAATACATATGTATACAGATCCTATTGCAGATTATTTGACTAGAGTTCGTAACGCTGTGGCTGCAAACCACAAAGTTGTTGAAATTCCAGCATCTAATCTAAAAAAAGAAATAACTAAGATCTTATTCGATCAAGGTTATATCTTGAGTTACAAATTTGAGGACAACGCTGTTCAGGGTTCAATCAAAATCGCTTTGAAGTATGATAAAGATACTAAAGAGTCAGTAATTAAAGATATCCAAAGAATTAGTAAACCAGGTTTACGTAAATATGCAGGTGCTTCTAATTTACCTAGAATCCTTAACGGATTAGGAATTGCTATTGTTTCTACGTCAAAAGGTTTGATGACAGGAAAACAAGCTAAGCAATTAAATGTAGGTGGTGAAGTAATTTGTTACGTATACTAATTATAAAGACTATATAAGATGTCAAGAATAGGTAAAAATCCAATTGTAATCCCTGCTGGTACAACTGTAGAAGTTAAAGACGGTATTATTACAGTAAAAGGAAAAAATGGTCAACTTACACAGGAGTTTTCGGATGTAACTGTAACGGTTGAAGGCGATCAAGTTCAAGTAGATAGATCGTCTGATCACAAAGATCACAGAGCAAAACACGGACTTTACAGATCATTAATCAATAATATGATTATTGGAGTAAATGAAGGGTTTACTAAATCTTTAGAATTAGTTGGAGTTGGTTATAGAGCTTCAAACCAAGGACAAAAGTTAGATTTAGCTCTTGGATATTCTCACAATATTGTTTTAGAAGTTGCTCCTGAAGTAGTTTTAGAAACAATATCTGAAAAAGGTAAGAACCCTATCGTAAAATTAACATCAATTGATAAACAACTTTTAGGTCAGGTTGCTGCGAAAATCAGAGGTTTCCGTAAGCCAGAGCCATATAAAGGAAAAGGTGTTAAATTTGTAGGTGAAGTATTAAGAAGAAAAGCAGGTAAATCAGCTTAAAAAATAAGATTATGTCATTAACAAAATCTGATAGAAGACAGAGAATTAGATTCAGAATTAGAAAATCGATTAGTGGTACTGCTACTAACCCAAGACTATCTGTATTTAGAAGTAACAAAGAAATTTACGCTCAAATTATTGATGATGTAAATGGAGTTACATTATTAGCTGCCTCTTCAAGAGAAAAAGAAATAGGAAAAGGTACTAACGTTGAAATCGCTGCTGCTGTTGGAAAACTAGTTGCAGAGAAAGCGTTAAAAGCTGGGATTGATACCATCACTTTTGATAGAGGTGGATATTTGTATCACGGTCGTATTAAATCATTAGCAGAAGGCGCAAGAGCGGCTGGACTTAAATTCTAATATATTATGTCTAAATACAAAAATGTAGAATTGGTAAAACCAAGTGGTCTTGAACTTAAAGATCGTCTGGTAAGTGTTAATCGTGTTACTAAAGTTACAAAAGGTGGTAGAGCTTTCGGTTTTTCTGCTATTGTAGTTGTAGGTGATGAAAATGGAGTAGTTGGTCACGGATTAGGAAAATCTAAAGACGTTTCTGAAGCAATTGCGAAAGCAGTAGAAGATGCTAAGAAAAATTTAGTAAAAATTCCTTTGAACGGACAATCAGTTCCTCACGAACAAAAAGGTAAATTTGGTGGTGCACGTGTATTCTTAATTCCTGCGTCTCATGGTACAGGAGTTATTGCTGGTGGAGCTGTTCGTTCAGTTCTTGAATCAGTAGGTATTCACGATGTATTATCTAAATCTCAAGGATCATCAAATCCTCATAACGTAGTGAAAGCAACTTTTGATGCTTTATTACAAATGAGAAGCGCTTATACTGTTGCAAAACAAAGAGGTGTTTCTTTAGAAAAAGTTTTTAAAGGTTAATTCAAGGAAATTATGGCTAAATTATTAGTAAAACAAGTAAGAAGCAAAATCAACTGTCCTCTTTCTCAAAAGAGAGGTTTGGAAGCTTTAGGTCTACGTAAAATGGGACAAGTTGTAGAGCATGATTCAAATCCTGCTATCCTTGGGATGATAAACAAAGTTAAACACTTAGTTTCTGTTGAAGAAGCTAAATAACAAATACTGTTATGAATTTAAGTAACTTACAACCAGCTGAAGGGTCAACACACAATCAAAATAAAAGATTAGGTAGAGGAGAAGGTTCAGGAAAAGGTGGTACTTCTGCAAGAGGTCACAAAGGAGCAAAATCTCGTTCTGGTTATTCTAAAAAGATTGGTTTTGAAGGAGGGCAAATGCCACTTCAAAGACGTGTACCTAAGTTCGGTTTCACAAACATCAACCGTAAAGAATACGAAGGTGTAAATTTGGATACGCTTCAATTATTAGTAGACAATGGTATTATTACAGATTCTGTTGATATGACAGTTTATGTAGCTAATCGTCTAGCTACCAAAAATGAGATCGTTAAGATTTTAGGTAGAGGAGAATTGAAAGCAAAATTAAAAGTAACTGCTCACAAATTTACTGCTACTGCAAAAGCTGCTATTGAAGCTGCTGGTGGAGAAGCTGTAACAATATAATTTTTCTATTGTATGAAGAAATTTATTGAATCAATAAGTAATGTTTGGAAAATCGAAGAACTAAAAAATAGAATCTTAATTACTTTAGGACTTCTTTTAGTATATCGTTTTGGAGCACACGTTACGCTTCCTGGAATTGATGCAACGCAATTGACTGGTTTAGCGGGACAAACAAAAAATGGTTTAGGATCTATTCTAGACATGTTCACCGGAGGTGCATTCTCTAAAGCTTCAGTTTTTGCTTTAGGTATTATGCCTTATATTTCTGCGTCTATTGTTGTACAGTTAATGGGAATTGCGATTCCGTATTTACAAAAACTTCAAAATGATGGAGAGAGCGGTAGAAAAAAAATTAATCAGATAACACGTTGGTTAACTATTGTTATTACACTAGTTCAAGGACCAACTTACATCTATAATTTATATAGAACATTACCTAGTAGTGCATTCTTACTAGGTTTTAATTCTTTTGAGTTTTTATTTTCTTCTGTGATAATCTTAGTTACAGGTACAATTTTTGCCATGTGGTTAGGAGAAAAAATTACAGATAAGGGTATTGGAAATGGAATTTCATTGTTGATTATGGTTGGTATATTGGCTCGTTTTCCACAAGCTTTTATTCAAGAATTTACAACCAGAGTTACCAATAACAATGGAGGGCCAATGTTATTAGTTATCGAAATTATTATTTGGTTATTAGTTATTATTTCTTGTGTATTGTTGATTATGGCAGTACGTAAAATCCCAGTTCAATACGCTCGTCGTACAACTTCAGGAGATTATGAGCAAGATTTGATGGGCGGAAATAGACAATGGATTCCACTTAAGCTTAATGCTTCTGGGGTTATGCCAATCATTTTTGCGCAAGCAATTATGTTTATTCCTGCTGCTGTAGCTGGATTATCAAAATCAGATACATCACAATCAATTGTTGGTGCTTTTAGTAATATGTTTGGATTCTGGTATAACTTTGTATTTGCAACTTTAATAGTTGTATTTACTTTCTTTTATACTGCAATTACAGTTCCTACTAACAAGATGTCTGATGATTTAAAGAGAAGCGGTGGTTTTATTCCAGGTGTTAGACCAGGAGTTGAAACTTCTGATTATCTTGATAAAGTGATGTCTTTAATAACTTTCCCAGGATCTTTATTCCTTGCTTTGATTGCTGTGTTCCCAGCCATTGTTGTAAGTTTTATGGATGTACAACAATCTTGGGCAATGTTTTTTGGAGGTACCTCGTTAATAATTATGGTTGGAGTTGCGATAGATACTATTCAACAAATTAACTCATATTTATTAAACAAACATTATGATGGTTTAATGAAGACTGGTAAAAATAGAAAAGCAGTAGCTTAATTTTTATATGGCAAAACAATCAGCAATAGAACAAGACGGATCAATCATTGAAGCATTATCAAATGCGATGTTCCGTGTAGAATTAGAAAATGGACATATTGTAATTGCTCATATTTCTGGTAAAATGCGTATGCATTACATCAAATTATTACCTGGTGATAAAGTGAAACTAGAAATGAGCCCTTACGACTTGTCAAAAGCAAGAATTACTTATAGATATTAAAGGATATTCACTATGAAAGTTAGAGCATCAGTAAAAAAGAGAAGTCCCGAGTGCATCATTGTGCGTAGAAAAGGGAGATTGTACGTAATAAACAAAAAGAATCCTAGATTTAAACAAAGACAAGGATAATTATGGCAAGAATAGCAGGGGTAGATATCCCAAAAAATAAGAGAGGTGTTATAGCACTTACCTATATCTTTGGATTAGGAAGAAGTAGAGCTATTGAGATTTTAGAGAAAGCTCAAGTAAGCCAAGATAAAAAAGTTCAAGATTGGAATGATGATGAGATCGGAGCAATTCGTGAGGCAGTATCAGCTTTCAAAATTGAAGGAGAATTACGTTCTGAAGTTTCTTTGAACATCAAACGTTTAATGGATATTGGTTGTTACAGAGGTATCCGTCATAGAACTGGTCTTCCATTAAGAGGGCAAAGAACTAAAAACAACTCTAGAACAAGAAAAGGTAAAAGAAAAACTGTTGCTAACAAGAAAAAAGCAACTAAATAATAAGTAATATGGCTAAAGCAACTGCAAAAAAACGTAAAGTTATCGTTGAATCAACGGGTGAAGCTCATATTTCTGCCACTTTCAACAACATTATCATTTCTTTGACTAATAAGAAAGGTGAAGTTATTTCTTGGTCTTCAGCTGGTAAGATGGGTTTCAGAGGTTCTAAAAAGAACACTCCGTACGCAGCTCAAATGGCAGCAGAAGATTGTAGTAAAGTAGCTCTTGAGGCAGGACTTAAAAAAGTTAAGGTTTATGTAAAAGGACCAGGAAACGGACGTGAGTCTGCTATCCGTTCTATTCATAACGGTGGAATTGAAGTTACTGAGATTATCGATGTTACTCCAATGCCTCACAACGGATGTCGTCCTCCTAAAAGACGTAGAGTTTAATACTCAAAAACAAATATAGTATAACCTAGATTGAATATAGATTATCGAAGGATAAGACCTGAATTCATAATCTCAATCTTAAACAATTTAAAATGGCAAGATATACTGGTCCTAGTACAAGAATCGCTCGTAAATTTGGCGAAGCAATCTTCGGAGATGATAAGTCTTTCGAAAAAAGAAATTACCCACCTGGACAACACGGGATGGCTAAAAAAAGAGGAAAAAAATCTGAGTATGCTGTTCAGTTAATGGAAAAGCAAAAAGCTAAATATTCTTACGGAATTTTAGAAAAACAATTCAGAAATTTATTCGAAAAAGCATCAGCTACTAAAGGGGTTACTGGTGAAGTTTTATTACAATTATGTGAAGCAAGATTAGATAATGTTGTTTTTAGAATGGGTATCGCTCCTTCTAGAAGAGGTGCACGTCAGATTGTATCTCACAGACACGTTACTGTAAATGGTGAAGTTGTTAATATTCCTTCTTACCACCTTAAGCCTGGTGATAAAGTTGCTGTTCGTGAAAAATCTAAATCTTTAGAAGCTATCGAACGTTCTTTATCAAATTCAAGTCATGTTTATGAATGGATTACTTGGAACAATGATCTTAAAGAAGGAACTTTTGTTTCTGTACCTGCGAGACTTCAAATTCCAGAAAACATTAAAGAACAATTAATCGTAGAGTTGTACAACAAATAATAATTGACTTAGTCGAAATTTATGGCAATATTTAATTTTCAAAAGCCCGATAAAGTTATCATGATCGATTCAACCGATTTTGAAGGTAAATTCGAATTTAGACCTTTAGAACCTGGTTATGGATTGACTGTTGGTAATGCACTTAGAAGAGTTTTGCTTTCAGCATTAGAAGGTTATGCAATTACATCTGTTCGCATTGAAGGTGTAGATCATGAGTTTTCTACTATCTCAGGTGTTGTTGAAGATGTTACCGAAATTATCCTTAATCTTAAACAAGTTCGTTTCAAACGTCAAATTGAAGATATCGATAATGAAGCAGTTACTATTTCTGTTTCTGGTAAAGATCAATTAACAGCAGGTGATTTTCAAAAATTTATTTCAGGTTTTCAAGTACTGAATCCAGACCTTGTTATCTGTAATTTAGATAGTAAAATTAAACTGAATTTCGATTTAACTATCGAAAAAGGTAGAGGATATGTTCCTGCTGAGGAGAACAAAAAACAGAACGCTGCAATTGGAACTATTTTTACAGACTCGATTTTTACTCCGGTAAAAAATGTAAAATATGCAATTGAAAACTTCCGTGTTGAGCAAAAGACCGATTATGAGAAATTAGTTTTTGAAATTAAAACTGATGGATCTATTAATCCTAAAGATGCTCTTACTGAAGCTGCTAAAGTTTTAATTCACCACTTCATGTTATTCTCTGACGAAAGGATTACACTCGAGGCTGACGAAATTGCACAAACAGAATCGTATGATGAAGAGTCATTACATATGAGACAATTGCTTAAAACTAAGCTTGTTGATATGGATTTATCTGTGAGAGCATTAAATTGCTTGAAAGCGGCTGAAGTTGATACACTTGGTGATTTAGTATCGTTCAATAAAAATGACCTAATGAAATTCCGTAATTTTGGTAAAAAATCTTTAACTGAACTTGATGAACTTGTTGCAGTTAAGAATTTAACTTTCGGAATGGATTTAGCTAAATACAAACTAGATAAAGAATAATCTAATTCGCCTTGGCGAGTTAAATTTAACATAGCAATGAGACACGGAAAAAAATTCAATCACTTAAGCAGACAGACTGGACATAGAAAAGCTATGTTAGCTAATATGGCTTGTTCTCTTATTGAGCACAAACGTATTAACACTACTGTTGCTAAAGCTAAAGCGCTTAAACAATTCGTTGAGCCTTTAATCACAAAATCAAAAGAAGATACGACTCACAACCGTCGTATTGTTTTTGCATACTTACGTAGCAAATATGCTGTAACTGACTTGTTCAGAGATGTAGCTGCTAAAGTAGGAGACCGTCCAGGTGGATACACTCGTATCATTAAAGTTGGAAATCGTTTGGGAGATAACGCTGATATGGCGATGATCGAACTTGTAGATTTCAATGAACTTTACAATGGAGGTAAAAAAGAAGTTAAAAAAGCTAAAAGCCGTCGTGGTGGAAAAGCAAAGAAAGCTGAAGAGACTTCTGAAGCTCCTGCTGCTGATACAGAAACGACAACTGAAGCTTCTGAATAATTATGAAAATAATCATTCAATAAGAATTAAGGATAAACTAGTTACTAGTTTATCCTTTTTTTTTGTTTTTTCTAATCTAAAAATGCAAGAATCTAACACTTTAGCTTCTTGAGGTTTTATTTTTAGAGATGAATTTTTTAAAAAACCTTGCACTCACTCTTTTAAAAAATTAAATTTGCAAAATATCTAATTACAAATGAAATACACAACACGACAAAGCGCCATTCTTTTACTAAGTGACGGAACAATTTTTCACGGAAAATCAATCGGGATTAGTGGTACTACTTTTGGTGAAGTTTGCTTTAATACAGGAATGACAGGATATCAGGAGATTTTTACCGATCCTTCTTATTTTGGTCAGATTATGGTTGCAACCAATGCACATATTGGAAATTATGGTGTAAATGATTCTGAAATAGAATCAGACAGCATTAAAATTTCGGGATTGGTTTGTAAAAATTTTAGCTTCAATTATTCTCGCGATGATGCTTCAGAGAGTTTGGAGTCTTATTTTATAAAAGAAAACCTTATTTGTATCTCTGATGTTGATACAAGAGCATTGGTGAGTTATATAAGAGATAACGGAGCAATGAATGCTGTTATATGTACAGACGGAACTTCTATAGAAGATCTGAAAATTGCTTTGGCAAATGTTCCTAATATGGAAGGTTTGGAATTAGCCTCTAAAGTTTCGACAAAAGAGCCTTATTTTTATGGAGATGAAAATGCTACTTATAAAATTTCTGCTTTAGATTTAGGAATTAAAAAGAATATCTTGCGTAATCTTGCTAAAAGAGATTGTTATATTAAGGTTTTTCCATACGACTCTACTTTTAAAGATTTAGCAGCATTTAACCCAGATGGATACTTCTTGTCAAATGGTCCTGGTGATCCAGATCCTTTATTTGGTGCAATAGAAGTTGCAAAAGATATATTAGCAAATGATAAACCATTATTTGGTATTTGTTTAGGGCATCAAGTTATTGCTTTAGCAAACGGAGTTTCTACTTATAAGATGTTTAATGGACATCGTGGGATAAACCACCCGGTTAAAAATATCATTACAGGGAAAGGTGAGATTACGTCTCAAAATCATGGTTTTGCTGTTAATAAAGAACAACTTGATAATCATCCAGATTTAGAGATTACTCATTTGCATCTTAATGACGACACTGTTGCAGGTATGCGTATGAAAAACAAAAACTGTTTCTCTGTACAATATCATCCAGAAGCTAGTCCTGGTCCTCATGATTCTTCTTATTTATTCGATCAATTTATTGAGAATATAAAAGGGAATTAAACTAAAACGATTGAGTTAATAACTAAAAGTATTTTATTACTAAGGAACTTAATTAGTGTCAAATATTTTTATAATTTCGAAAAATATTTATAATTTAATAATAAAAAATAGGCAAATGTTTAAATCGTTATTTCATGCTTTTTGACAAATCTTAAACAAATTTTAAATTTCGTAATGATTAATCTTTTGTATAGTTTTAAATAAACTATTTTGATGCATCTCCTAAATTTCTAGAGTAGTATAACAATAATTAAAATTAAGAATACAATAAGAATAGCTAGTGCAATTTTTGTTGTGCTATATGGTCTTTTGCCTATCATTTTGCCATTCCTTCCATTTACATAAAAATGGTAAATTTTGCCATCATAATGATAAGAACTAACATAAACTGGCAGCAAAATATGTTTAAAGTGTATATTGCTATATTGTGTGTTAACAGAATTTATACGCTGATCATCCCCACCAATGTCATTATATATCTTTTTTGTAATGTTGTTATCAATGAGACCTTTTATAGATTGGAAACTTTCTTTTAATTTAATCTTATATTTTTCAGTTACAAAACCACTCAAATACTGGTCATTAACTTTCACCAAAGCATTTACATCCCAAGGCCCCAATTGTGCCAATGAATTTGGATCAATACTTCCTGATGCCGGAATCATGATATCATCAAAAAATATTGAAACATTGCCTGCTGTGTCATACCAACGGGTTTTAATTTTAGTTGTTTCATTATCACCACTACCAGTTGTAACTTTATAATTTTCTCCTCTTTCTCCCGTATACATAGTGTGAGTATTGACATCGAAAGTCCAATAAGGAACATAAATACCTCGTAATCCTATTGGAGAGAGAGCCGCCTTTTTTAAATTATTTGGAGCCCACCAAAGACCATCTACCCAACTCGAAAGTAAGTTATAAACTTTTGGGGTATCTAAATTAAAAGGCAGTAAATAACTAGGTTTTATAACTCGTTCTTCTCGAATATCTTCCTCAACTAGAGGAGTACTGCAATAAGGACAATGAAAAGATTTTATGCTTTCATTGATAGAAGATGTAGCTCCGCAACTTTTACATTGAATCATTTTCTCTAATCCAAGACTTTCTGATTCAGATTTTTCTAGATAATCATTAAAATCGAGTTCTTCAATTATTGTTTTTTCTTGAGGAATTTCATTTTTAGTATTGCAGTGGTCGCAGACTAAAGTTGTAGTGCCAGGTTTGTATTTAAGTTCACCTCCACAATTAGAACAGGCAAAAACATTAAATTCTTTTTCTTTTAGCTCAATAGATTCCATTAGTTTTTTCTTGTAAGTTATCCAGTTTTTGTCATGTAAGCAATTTGTATTTCACTAAATGTTATACACTTAAAATTATAATACGCTCTAAGAGCCATTATTGAGATTCTTAGTTTTACCGCTATTGATTTTGGAAATTTTCTTTCTTACTTTTTTTAAGTTTTATGCATAACTTATTTACAATCATCTGAATTTTAAAT
>NZ_NCWQ01000031.1:0-74703 GCF_002156885.1 Flavobacterium sp. AJR
AATTTCTTAACGATTCTTTTTCCGCCGTTATTTAATTCTATGATGTAAATACCAGTATTTAATCTGCTTACATCTATAGAAGTTCCGCTTAATAGTCCTGAATTAACTTGTTGTCCAAGATTATTCGTAATCCTGAAAGTAGCTCCATCGCTTTTTGCTAATGCAACATTCAACTCATTATCAACAGGATTTGGATATAAAGCAAAACTTGTGTTATCGGTAGTTTCGATTATTCCCGAAGTTATTTCTGGAGATACAATTGGACCTGCAGCTGTAATGTTTACAGTATAATCCTCTACTTGACCATAAGAGAAAGCCTCACAAGAAGTTGGGATTCCGTTGTATTTCATAGCAACTCTCAATCGTGTACTTCCTAGAGTAGCAGATGCTGGAATAGTGATTGTTCCTGTTACAGGAGTAGTTTTTGATGCTGCTTTTGTCCAAACAGTTTCACCTGAATCTGCAAAATCACCATCTTGATTATAATCTATAAAAACGGCATAACCTTCATTGTAGGTTGTAGAAGTCCAAACAGGAGTAATTGTAATTGTGTAAGCAGTTCCTGCGGCAGCATTTGTTGAAATTGCCGTATAGTTTTCGTAACCAGCTGTTCCTGTTGAGGTATTGCTGATTGTACCAAATACTACCTTACTGATTTTTTCGTCAGCAGTATTGTTTCCTTGTGATGCACAATAGCTTATTGTATTGGCTAGCGTTGTTACACTTACAGTATTACTTGCAGGAGAAACATTTCCGGCAGCATCTTTAGCCTTTACACTAAAAGTATAAGCTGTTAAAGCAGTTAATCCAGTTACAGTATAGCTTGTAGTTGTAGATGAACCTTTAAGAGTTGCTCCTTGGTAGATATCGTATCCTGTAACAGCTACATTATCTGTTGCCGCAGTCCATGTTAAATTGGTAGTTGATCCAGTTGTTCCAGATGCTGCAAGAGCAGTTGGAGCAGTTGGCGCAATTGTATCTGTAGAACCTGAATAAGCAGCTCCAACACCTACAGCATAAAATGCATTAGTTGTAGCAATTACCTCTGCAGAACCAGCACCGTATAAATCGATAGCCGATTGTATTCCTGATGTTCTTGCATTTGCAAAAGTAGAATTTGCAGTTAAATATACACTCTCTAAACGATAAGCGATTTTTGCAGCTTTATCAATTGTAATTCCTGTTACACTATAAGAACTTCCTATATCGTTTGTTCCTGTCTTACCTACAGACAAGATATAAAACCAATGGTTTAGTACACCAGAATTTGTATGAACACCACAATAATCATTGGATTGAGTAGGAGTTCCACAATTAATAACTTTCCAGTTTGTACCGCCATAAGTGTCAGGCTGACCTTCGGATTTAGGATTACTCATAGAACGTAAAGCAAGATGACCCGATCTTCTTTCGATATCTTCACCAACTAACCAAGTTGATTTTGTAGGCGCTGCTGCATATTCAATACAAGCACCCCAAATATCTGAGAAACCTTCATTCATAGCTCCAGATTCTTTTTGGTAAGCTAAGTTTGCTGTATAAGTACAAACTGCATGACCAATTTCGTGTCCTGCAACATCTATAGCAGTTAAGATGTCAAAATTAGTTCCGCTTCCGTCACCATAAGTCATAACACTACCGTCCCAGTACGCATTATCGTATGCATTACTGTAATGTACATAGCTTTTTATGATGGCACCTGCGTTATTAAAACTATTTCTACCATGTACAGTTGACCAATAGTCATATGTTTTTTCAGCTCCCCAATGCGCATCAAGTGCACCATTGTCTTTATTAGTATTTGCATACTCAGCAGCTGTCCAGTTATTATCTGCATCTGTAAAATTTACAGCAGCAGTATAACTAGTTCCTTTTTTCATATTATACGTGTTTATACCTAAACCTCTTGTTGCATCTGCCAGGATATAAGAAGACCCACTTAAAGTAGTTTGAATTACTTGCGTTCCACTATAACGTGTAGCTGCGTTTGCTGCAACAAAAGCCATTTTAAAACTAGCATCATCTTTTAGGTTCTTTGCATCGGCATTAGCAGATTTTGATTTACGTCCATGACTGTATTCTCCGAGATGCTTTATAGTTGCATTATAGAACAATATTTGACCGTTTTCTGCATCGATGTATAAATCCCCTCTACTTACCGGATTTGTCGCGTAAATGTCAAATTTATAGGCTAAACGAACCTTGTCCGTAGTTCTGTTGGTACCTTGATCTTCCATTGCGGGTAAAAATACCAGTTCGCCTTTTGGTTTTTCATAACCAATCGCTTTGGCATCTTGCGGATTTTCCCAAAGGTATTGTTGGGCACCAGTATAGCTAATTGCTCTATTAAGAGCATCTTGAGCGGATAGTTTTGGTGTAGTTTTTACTTTTTCGATGTTGTAATACTCACCATTCATAGAGACAAGTTTTCCGTCTTTGGAATGTAAGGTGTAGTTGGCAAACTCTACTTTAATACCTTGTTCATACAATTGAAATTTTTCGTGTGTGTAACCTTGTGTGTCAGACTCAGTTTTGACCCTTGCAAAAGATTGGTTTTCTTTCAATCCTAATTGATCTTTAAAGACTTTTTGAGAATCAGTACCTCTATAGGTCGATTGGTCACTAAAAGTGATTAAACTAGGTTGTCCATTTTCGGATACATTTTTTTGGCTTACACGTTTATCTGTTATTTGTGCAAACGCTGATAAGGAGAATGTGAGCACAACAGCGGTTGTTGTGGCAATTTTGGGTAATGTACTTTTCATAATCGATTTGGGGTTTAATGTTAATTTAATTATTAGTTTGTATAGTAATTAAAGCGTGTAGGTAAATACTTTAATTTGTTATAAAAATATAAACATTTTGTTAAATAAATTAACATAAATTCCAATAATCGATAAAATGCAACAATTGTTGTTAAATAATTATTAAATATTAACAAATTAAAAACAATCATCAGAAAAAACCTGTTTTTATTATTATATTATTGATTTGTAGTGTTTTGTTTGCTTCTTAACTCATTGATGTTGATTTAGTTGTGAAATATATGTGACCGCTAGGCAGAATAAGCTATGACAGAAAAAAGGCTAACATTTTTTAAGTGTTAGCCTTTTGTGTGAATTATTTAAAAAGAAGCGTTAATCGATAATCATCTCCGGAATATCGCCTTCAATTATTAAATTTGCTTCAGTTGAAGCAATAATATGTTCTACCGAAACTCCGGGTGCGCGTTCTAAAAGTTTAAAACCTTTTGGAGTTATTTCTAAAACAGCCAATTCGGTTACAACTTTCTTTACACAACCAACACCAGTTAATGGTAAGCTGCATTTTTTTAATATTTTAGATTCGCCAGCTTTGTTTACATGCATCATGGCAACAATAATATTTTCGGCAGAAGCCACTAAATCCATTGCTCCGCCCATTCCTTTTACCATTTTACCTGGGATTTTCCAGTTGGCAATATCTCCGTTTTCAGAAACTTCCATAGCACCAAGTATAGTTAAATCTACTTTTTGGCTACGAATCATTCCAAAACTAAGAGCCGAATCAAAGAAACTAGCTCCAGGAAGAGTTGTAATAGTTTGTTTTCCTGCATTAATAATATCAGCGTCTTCTTCTCCTTCAAAAGGAAAAGGTCCCATTCCCAGAACGCCGTTTTCGCTTTGAAATTCAACGTCAATTCCTTTTGGGATATAGTTTGCTACCAATGTTGGTATTCCGATACCTAAATTCACGAAATAACGGTCTTTAAGCTCTTGTGCAATTCGTTTTGCAATATCTTCTTTTGTTAACATATCTTTTTAATGTGTTAATTTTTTAAATGTGCCAATTAGTCAATTTGATAATTAGAAAATTTAAAACATTCTGTAGAGAATTATCTAATTGTCTTATCATCTCAATTATCTAATTCTTCACTCTAACAGTTCGTTGCTCAATCCTCTTTTCAAATTTTTCTCCTTGAAAGATACGTTGTACCATGATTCCGGGAATATGAATTTGATTTGGATCTAATGTACCAACTGGAACGAGTTCTTCTACTTCGGCAATTGTTATTTTTGCTGCACCAGCCATGCATGAATTAAAGTTTCTGGCAGTTCCTTTAAAGATAAGATTTCCAGCTTCGTCACCTTTCCATGCTTTTACAATAGCGAAGTCAGCTTTGAAGGCGTGTTCCATAATATGCATTTTTCCGTTGAACTCACGAACTTCTTTACCTTCGGCAACTTCGGTTCCGTAACCTGCAGGGGTGAAAAAAGCTGGTATTCCGGCTTGTGCTGCACGACAACGTTCGGCTAATGTTCCTTGCGGAATAAGTTCTACATCTAATTCTCCTGAAAGCATCTGACGTTCGAATTCGGCATTCTCACCTACATAAGAAGAAATCATTTTTTTGATTTGCTTTTTTTGCAATAATAATCCCAAACCAAAATCATCGACACCTGCATTATTAGAGATGCAAGTAAGACCTGAGTTTTCTGTTTTTACCAATTCGGCAATAGTGTTTTCTGGAATACCACATAAACCAAATCCGCCAAACATAATTGTCATGTCGTTTTTGATTCCTTGAATTGCTTCCTGAACTGAGTTGACTTTTTTACTAATCATATTATTTGTCTTGTA
The DNA here is from genome assembly GCF_002156885.1 of Flavobacterium sp. AJR. Taxonomy (NCBI): domain Bacteria; kingdom Pseudomonadati; phylum Bacteroidota; class Flavobacteriia; order Flavobacteriales; family Flavobacteriaceae; genus Flavobacterium; species Flavobacterium sp. AJR. The sequence continues at coordinate 4,621 of NZ_NCWQ01000031.1, forward strand.
TTGACGTATATTTTTGATAAAAATACCAATTTTAGATTAAATTATAACGATTTCGTAAAAAATAAATCTACAAGTAATTTGTCTGATATAATTTAACAACTATTGTGATTAACTGCAAAGGGAGCTATCCCGACGCTTCGGGATACGCAATCCCGACGCGTCGGGAGCAAAGTTTTTAAATCCTTTTAATCTGAGTAATCTGTGGCAAGGAAATTAAGTGCAAAGTTCACAAAGACAAAATCGCAAAGTTATTTTATAGATTAAGCTTTGTGCCCTTTGCGGTAAATCTTTTATTTCTTGGATTAATCTACAATCAATTTGTTCCAAAAAAAAATCCTTTTGCATCTTCCGAAAAATCAGAAGTAACAAAAGGATATTAGTTATTTTAAAAGCGAACTTAAACTAAAGTTCGAATTCGTCTGTGTTTTGTTCAGTGTCTGTTGTGTCTTTTACTTTCGGTGCAGAATAACAATCTACTTTTATTTGAAGATTTGCAGGTCTTTCGAAATCAGATTTAGATACTTGTAAAGCAGGGTCAGCGTAACAAAGTTTCATGAAATAACCCCAAACAGGTAGGGCAGCAGTTGCACCTTGTCCGTAAGTAATACTTTTGAAACGTGCCGAACGATCTTCGCAACCTACCCAAACACCAGTAACTAAGTTCGGAACCATTCCCATAAACCAACCATCAGATTGGTTTTGTGTTGTTCCTGTTTTACCAGCAATTGGATTTCGGAACATATATGGATATCCTGTCCAACGCTTATCACCGCTACCTCCACCTTCAGTACGTAGTCGTGAACCCGAACCACTTTCGGTAACCCCTTGAAGAAGTTTAATTACAGCAAATGCGATATCTTTATTCAGTACATCATGAGATTCTGGAATTGGCTCGTAAATTACTTCGCCACTTTTATTTTCAATTCGGTTTAAGAACTGTGGTTTTACATAAACACCTTGGTTTGCAAATGTGCTATAAGCAGCAACCATGTCTTCAACAGTAATTTCAACAGCACCTAATGCGATTGAAGGTTGTACCGGAATTTGAGATTTTACTCCCAATTTATGTGCTAGTTCAACTACAGCTTCTGGACCAACACGGTCAATTAATTTAGCCGAAACCGTATTAATAGAGTTTGCTAAACCTTGTTTTAAAGTAACCATTCCGCGGTATCTGTTATCCGAGTTTCTTGGTTCCCAGTCAGCAGTAACATGATGACGTCCTTTATGAATCATAAATGGACCATCTAATATTGAATCACAAGGAGACATATTTAGTTGCTCAATTGCAGCTGCGTAAACAAACGGTTTAAATGTAGAACCTACTTGTCTTGCTCCCTGACCTACGTGATCGTATTGAAAGTATTTGTAATTAATTCCACCAACCCAAGCTTTAATGCTACCAGTTTGTGGCTCCATTGCCATTAAACCAGCTTGTAAGAAGTGCTTGTAATAACGAATAGAATCCAGAGGAGTCATAATTGTATCTCTTTCACCTTTCCAGGTAAACACAGTCATTTTTGTTTTCTCACTAAATGACTTTATGATTTCTTCATCGCTTTTATCGGCAGCTTTCATTACTGTCCAACGGTATGAAGATTTCATCGCTTGGTTTATAATTCGTTGCGTTTCGGCTTCAGAAATATTAACGAAAGGAGCATTTTTATTTGTTTTAGATTGTTGGAAAAACTCTTCTTGTAAGTTTTTCATGTGTGCAGCAACAGCTTCTTCAGCATGTAATTGCATTCTGGAATCGATAGTCGTGTATATTTTTAGACCATCTTTGTAGATGTTATATTCAGTACCGTCTGGTTTTTTATTTTCGGCTACCCATTTTTTCATGTAGTCACGTAAATATTCTCTAAAGTAAGTTGCAGTTCCTTCACGGTGACTTTCTAGTTTGAATTTCAATGAGATAGGAAGAGCCTGTAATTTGTTTTTTTGGTCGTTAGTAATCATACCCGCTTTTTCCATTTGCGAAAGCACAACATTACGACGGTTTTTAACTCCTTGCGGATTTCTTACCGGATTGTATAAACCTGAATTCTTGAACATTCCGACTAATATAGCCGATTCATCCATTGTTAAGTCTTTTGGCTCTTTAGAGAAATAAGTTTGCGCAGCAGAACTTACCCCAACCGAATAATTACCAAAATCATATACGTTGCAATACATTGCAATAATTTCATTCTTAGTATATTGTCTTTCTAAACGAATAGCGATAATCCATTCTTTTACTTTTTGTACAATTCTAAAAGGCAAAAATTTAGATCCTTCTCCGTGAAATAATTGTTTTGCTAATTGTTGTGTAAGCGTACTTGCACCTCCGCTAGTTCCTAAACTAGCAATAGCTCTTAAAGTTCCACGACCGTCAATTCCTGAATGTTCGTAAAAACGCTCGTCTTCGGTTGCTACAAGTGCTTCAACCAAGCTTTTAGGTAAGTCAGAATATTTTAATTGTGATCTGTTTGTCTGGAAATATTTCCCGATAACAACTCCATCAGAAGAGATGATTTCGGTAGCTAAATTAGAATCTGGATTTTCTAAGTCTTCAAATGAAGGCATAGAACCAAAAATTCCCCATGAAGCAAATAAGAAAAAGGTAATAACACCTAATAAACCATAGCCAAAAATTTTCCAAAAGGTCTTTTTGTAATAATTGATGTCTTTATCAGTTTTTGTTGGATTGTTTTTTTTAGCAGCCATATAAATCTATTCTAATCTTTTTTTTCAATTCTAAAACCTACATCAGTTATTCCGTCAAGTTGTTGTACTCCAGGAACTTTTCCTGATTCTCTAACTGCTTGTTTGATATGAACTTTGTATTTTCCTTTAAACTTAACATCCTCTTTATAAAAGAGTTTGCTTTCTTTTATATCTGTAAATCCGTTCCCCATTAAAGTTCCGTCTGGATGTGCCATTTGGTATTCAAGAGTATCTACTTTTGTAAATCCGCTTTGGGTTTCGATAGCAACAATTAAAAATATATTGTTGAAGGGAAAATTGTTGTTATCTCTCAAATTTACAAACAAATTGTATCGTTTGGTCGAATCTAATTCGGGTAAGTCGAAGGTTACAATGCTGTCTTTATGCCAAGCATCTCCAACAGATTTGTATTCATCAAATACTCTTTTTTTGTCGCATGAAAAAAGAAGTATAGCCACCAAAAGAAGAATCCCGCTATTTTTTATTCTCATTTTTTGTAATAATTATTGGTTTTCTAGGGCCAGCTGGTTTTTTATCGTTCGCAGCATTATTGTTTGGCTTATTGTTATTATTGTTTCCAGCTGGTTTATTGCCTTTTGGATTTTGATTCTTTGGTGCTTGATTGTTGGGAGTAGTTGCAGGAGCAGCAGCTGCAGCAACATTTTCGCCAATAGTTTTGCGTTTTTTAGCTGGTTTTTTCTTTCTTTTTGGTTGGTCAAAACGAGTTAAGCTTTCTTGACCCATAGCATTATTGAAGTCTTTTTCAGGTTCTTGAGTGATTTCTATTGCAAAATCTTCAAGTGAAGAAACTCTGTTTTTGAGTTTGTTTTCGGCTATGATTTCTTTTACCTGATCAATTTTTAAAACATGCCAGTTTGCGAAGTTATTGGTATAAGCAAACCACATTAATCCTTTAAAAATATCTTGTTTTTGGCAAATTGCATCGCCTTTTTCAGTAACTAATTTGGTGTCGTAATCAGGAAAATCCTTAAGAGCATCCATGTAGGTGTCTAGCTCATAGTTTAAACAACATTTCAATTTTCCGCATTGTCCTGCTAGTTTTTGCGGATTCAAGGATAATTGTTGGTATCGTGCTGCTGAGGTGTTCACACTTCTAAAATCGGTTAACCAAGTAGAGCAACACAATTCTCTTCCGCAAGAACCAATTCCTCCTAAACGTGCAGCTTCCTGACGGAAACCAACTTGTTTCATTTCGACTCTTGTACTGAATTCTTTAGCAAAATCTTTGATTAAAAGTCTAAAATCGACTCTGTCATTTGCAGTATAATAAAAAGTAGCTTTTGAGCCATCTCCTTGAAATTCAATATCCGAAATTTTCATTTCTAGTTTTTGAGCTATCGCTAATTCACGAGCGCGAACTTTCATCGGCTCTTCTTTTTCGCGGGCTGCCGACCAAATATCGATATCTTTTTGAGAGGCTTTACGGTAAATTTTAGGAACTTCATTGCTAGTAGGACTAACTCCTTTTTTCTTCATTTGAATTTTTACTAATTCGCCTGTAAGAGTTACAATTCCTATGTCATGTCCTGGAGATGCTACTGTTGCAACGATATCTCCAATACTTAAAGTTAATTTATCTGAGTTTCTAAAAAATTCTTTTCTACCGTTCTTAAAACGTACTTCAACACAATCAAAAGGAGCTTCTCCGTTAGGCAAACTCATATTCGAAAGCCAATCAAAAACCGTTAATTTATTGCAGCTATCGGTGCCGCAAGTCCCATTATTTTTACAACCCTTAGGTGCGCCACCATCAGAAGTTGAACAACTTGTACATGCCATAATTTTATATGTAGTGTCGCAATAAATGCAACTTAAGTTCTTAAAAAAGATTAATGTGTAAAGATAGTATTTTTTTTAGTTTGCTTTTTAATGGATTAACACTAATGCTACGTTAAATACAAAAGACAGTCGTGTTTAAGAGAAAATTAATGGTTTTTATGATAGTATGAAACTGGATTTATCAAGAAAATTCGTTTGTTATTTATTTATCTTGCTTAAAAGGACTTATAGTTACAGGGTATTTTTTTTGAACAAAAAACTATTCTGATTATTCTTAAAAAAAATATTTAAGCTTATATTTGGTTTGTATTTATAGGTTTTATATTAAAAACTTAGCTTTTAGTGTTGGTTAAAAAACAAACAAAATATCCCTCTTTGGTACGAATTATTAGTTACTGGAATACAAATTATTATTTTGCTGTTGAGCTCATTGTCGATACTTTCAAAAATTATCAATCTTTTTATATTATTTAGAACAAAAACCATGAACAAATTATTTTACGTTTTATTCGCAATCCCTTTTTTTATTAGCTGTACGAATAAAAAGCCTTTAGATCAAAAAAACATAAATTCAGTTAAAAAAGATACAACTATTGCTAACGCTGTAGCTGTGGAAACACAAAAAGTGTCTGATTTAGATATATATAATGTTAATTCAATTTTTGGCGAAAAAGATACTATTGCGCTAATATCCCTGTCTGATAAATATCAATTAAGCGAACATAAGGATTCTCTTGCTATTCCTGATGTCAAAAAATTAGGAGAAAAAGAGGCTCAATATCTAGTGTTGAATTCGACATATAGAAACAGAATGCTATCTAAAATGAAAATTTCAGAAAAAGATAGTGTTTATGTTTACGATTATGCCACCAATATTGTCAATGCATTTTCTGTGAAATCTCTACAAGTAGTGGCTGCTATAAATGTATATGGGGCAGATTGGCCTTATTCACAAGATGATTATATGATTGGATTTGGACTAGATCCTAAATTACTAAAAGGATTCGATTCCTATTATTTGAATACTTTGGTTTGCATTGGTTCAAAGAATCCTTTTGCAATGAAGCAATTGAAAGCTATAAAGTGGAAAGAAACAACAATTGCTAAGGTGCCTGTTGTAGCTATAAATCCAGAATATAATGATTTGATAAAAATGACAAGTAAAAAAACGGCTTATAGTTATAAATCAAACGGATTTGAATATTTTTTACATGATTATATAAATGAAGAAACAGTATTGTTGAGAAGGTTGATTGTTAAAGAAGAAAAAACAAACAAGATTGTTTGTGATAAGTATTACCGTGAGAGCGAAGGTGGCTCGTTTGCACAATTAAACGATAATAGTGAGGATAAAGAAGTTAATCAATGGACTGGTAAACTGTTTAAGAACAAACCAGAGGTAGTTTTTGGTTTTGTATATGTTTCCTTCGGTTGCCCAGGGATCTCATTCTTAGATAAAAATGAACCTGATGTTTTTTTAAATTGTGATAACAGACACTAATTTAATACTATAAAAAAGAAAACCCTATTCTATATCATATAGAATAGGGTTTTCTTTTAGGTTTCCTTAACCGTAATAATCTTTACTAGACAAGCTTTTGGCTGCCAATTTGTAATTTTCGACAATCTGCTTGGTTTAAAGTCGTTTTAATTACCCCAATTATGCTATTCATTTGATTAAAAGTGAATACTTTTATAGATGAAATTATTTCAAATCACATAAACATTCAATATCATACGGCCTTAATGAAATATTTATTCTTGCTCTTTTTGTTTACTTGTAGCGTTACTTTTTCGCAAACAGAAACAGATTCTATTCCGTACAATCTTATGCTTAAAGTTAATTATGCTCCAGAGTCTCTAAGTATGGAAGATATTGACTTTAGTAAAGAAAAGCCCGAATGCATATTTGAACTTAAAGGAAAAACACCTTTAAAATATTCTTTCCGTTTACAAAATGACTCCATTGCATCCCTTTATCAATTTAAAAATAACAAATTAGAACTTCAGGAAAATGTTCATTATCAGCCATTCTTTTGGCATTTTGATAAGGATATGCTTTTCTCAAATTTTAAAATAGTTGATTTTGATAACGATGGAGACGAGGATTTACTGTGCTGGGTATTCTCTAATGTAAATGGTAATGAATGGACCATCATTTTTATAAATGACCAAACGCAACAAAAACTGGTTAGATTATATAATACTGCTGATGAAACTGATATTTGGGATAAACCTAGATTTGATAAAGAAACAAATACGATACATACGGAACTTTATGGAAGTGCTTTTGGAACTTCTGCAGAAAGTAGTTATAAATTACAAAATGAGCTTACTGTTATTCCACTAACAAAACATTTTCAGAACAGAACAGGTAAGCATATGTATGATTATGTATATATGGGAAGAAATGGTAAATGGAAGTTAAAATCTAAAAATAGAATAAAGCAATAAAATGAAACAAGTTATAATTCTGATCCTTTATTTATTATGCAATACAGTTGCATTAAAAGCGCAAAGTGCCGATATTAAACAGATTGAGAAGGGTATAAAGCTCCAAGCGATGGAAGGGAAATTTCAAAAAAAATCAGTAGATCTGAATAATGATGGGCGAATTGATGTTGTATATACTTACCAATGCGGAGAACCTAAATGCGTAGAGGTGTATTTAAATATAGACGGTACATATAAAAAAGTGATAAGCGAACCATTCGGAAATAGCAAGTTGGATGAAACCACAAGCAAAAAACAATTGCGATTGATATTACATCATTGCTGCGGCGAAAGTCCCTATGAGTCCAGACGTTTATTTGGTTTTGGTAAAAATGGGGCGTTACTAGAAGAGAACTATGTATTAACAAATAGTGAATATGTTGAAGAAAAGAATGCCATGTTGCTTCCGACTGTTTATTTAGCGACACCACGTTTTGTGAGCAACACTATAGATAATTATAACGTACGTTATTCCCCAACAATAAAAGCAACAAGCAAAAAAGGGATTGACGATTTTGTTTTTACTTGCGAGGAAGGCACAAATATTATAGCAAAATTAAAACAAAAGTCAACTATTAAAGTACTTGCAGAGAAAGTCGAAGCAGAGCGTACCTGGCTTTTTGTAGAAATAGAGAAGAGTGCCATTGCTGGGGAATGTAATCCTGTTAGTTTTGACTTTAAAGACCAAAAATTACGAGGTTGGATAAGTGGTAAATTTACTGAGAACATTGCCAAGAAATAAATTGCAAAATCATTAATGCATAAAAAAGAAACTTTATCTGCATTGGCAAATACTAAGTTTGTAAATGGTATAAAAGAATAACGGACTAGAAATAAATTAAAAGAGCCACAAATTGTGGCTCTTTTAATTATAATAGGTAAAATATTTCTATGTTTCTTTAACCGTAATAATCTTTACAGGACAGGCTTTGGCAGCCAATTCGCAACTTTCTGCAATCGCATGATTAGGTGATTTTAGAGTAAAAAAACCTTTTGCATTTACGGAATGAAGCAATACTGATTTTCCGTCTTTTTTTGACATCTGAAAATGTACCGGATCCATTTCGACGCAATAATTACAGCCGATGCATTTGTCTCTTTGTAAAGTAATAATAACCATTACGCTTCTACAATTTTATATAATTTATCAGACATTCTGATTCTGAAAGGTAATTTGAAGGTACAATCATCTCCTTTTGTAGCTTTATCTGCTACAATGTCATTTACAAACATTTCATCGATTACCATTTCCTGAGCTCCAGTGCTTGGGCCAGTTACCAGAATTCTATCTCCAACTTTAATATCGTAAGCTTCAATTTTAAATTGCCCAACTTCAGCCTTTGGAAAGAAGTGAGTTCCTTTACCCACATAGACTTTCTTTTGGGTTGCTGCTGATCCTGGAATATCACTCCATTCTCCTAATTCTTGCCCAAGATAATATCCTGACCAAAAACCACGATTGTAAACAGTGTTTAAAGCTTCCATCCAAACAGCGATTTTTTCTTTAGAGAAAGTTTTATCGTAGTAAGAATCTATTGCTTCACGATAGGTTTTTATTACCGTTGCCACATATTCGGGAGCACGACCACGGCCTTCTATTTTAAGAACCTGAATTCCAGAATCGATTACCTGATCAAGAAAATCTAGCGTACACAAATCTTTTGGGGACATAAGATATTCATTATCAACTTCGATTTCAAAACCTGTTTCCTGATCTATAACAGTATATTTTTTACGACAGTTTTGCTTGCAAGCACCACGATTTGCCGATGAGTTGTGCGAATGTAAACTCAAATAGCATTTTCCAGAAACAGCCATACATAAAGCACCATGTCCGAAGATTTCGATTTCGACTAAATTTCCGTTTGGTCCTTTTATTTGTTCTTTCTCAATTTGTTCTGTAATACTTTTTACCTGACGTAAACTCAATTCACGACTTAAAACCATCGTATCTGCAAATAAACTGTAGAATTTTATGGTCTCGATATTAGTAACATTAAGTTGGGTCGAGATATGCACTTCCATACCAATTGTTCTTGCCATTGCAATTACGGCTTGGTCAGATGCAATTACAGCGGTGATATTGGCTTCTTTGGCTTTGTTTAGTAATGTTTTTACAACTGATAAATCGTGATCGTAAATAATAGTGTTCAAAGTAAGATAGCTTCGTACGTTTTTGGTAGCACAACGATTGGCAATTTCTTGCAAATCATCCATGGTGAAATTCACGGTTGAACGTGCTCTCATATTGAGTTGTTCTACACCAAAATAAATAGAATCGGCACCATTATCTAGAGCAGCCTGAAGTGACTCAAAGCTCCCTGCGGGAGCCATAAGTTCAATTTTATTATTTGTTGTCATTTTTGATTTATTATTCAAATGACAAAAATAATGTGGGTATAGATTAGATTCCTATGATTTATATCATAGTCTATATTTTAAAAATTATTCGTAGTAGTATTAATAATCGTTGTCGACATTCATTGCGTTCCTGCGGTTGAAGCCGCAGGTTATGTTTTCTTTGCGTATGTTTTTTCAAATATAGCCCGTGGTTTCAACCACGGGGAGCGCATCGTTAAGCCTAGCAATCATTTATCCCCCAAGCCATGCAATTTTATAAAATCATCAAATTCATCTTGTCCTTTTTTCTTAAGATGATGTTGTTTTTGATTTTTTATATAATTATAAACAACATCTAACTGAGATTCGCTGACAGAGAAAGCTGCAAAACCATTCTGCCAAGCAAATTTTTCAAGGATAAGTTCTTCTCTATTTATAAAATGAGAAGAACTTCCTTTTATTTGCTTTATAATATCTGAGATAGATTTTTGCGGATTTTGTAAAAATAAGAAGTGCACATGATCAGGCATTCCATTAATGATTCTAACAGGGCATCCAAGTTCAATTAACTCTTCCCGAATGCAATCATATAAGTTTTTCTCAATTGAATAATCAATTAATTCCTGACGATTTTGGTTGCCCAAATTGCATGAATCCATAATTTCGTAAACGAATGCGACATGTAAATTAGCTTAAAATTTTAGCTAATTTATAATTTTATACAATTTATCTGATAAACGAATACGAAATGGAACTTCAAAAGTAACTCTATCGCCAATTTTAGCAGTAGTAGCAGCTATTTCGTTAACAATCATTTTTTCTAAAACCAATTCCTGATTTCCTGTAGTTGGTCCAGAGATTAAGATTGTATCACCAGCATTCAACTCTTGATTTTCGATAGTAAAAAGACCAACTTGAGCTTTTACATAATAATGTTCCGCTTTACCAAGAAGTACTTTTTTTACTTTTATTTTTTGGCGAATATCTGCTTGTTTTTGCTTCGCCAGTTCGCTAACGCTTGGGTCAACTGTACCTAAAGCGGCATTTGGTAGTTCTCCGGAATGTTTGAATTTTAAACTATCTGATTTTCCTTTTCTAAAAACCTTGTTTCCAACTTGCTTTCCGATTCTCAATCGTACCTGATCAACCAGAGGCATGTGTATGGTATCTAAACATTCAGTAGAGCAACAGTTTTCCATTGCAGTTTTACAATCATCACACTGAATAAATAATAAATGACATCCGTCATTCTCACAATTGGTGTGATTGTCGCAAGGTTTTCCACATTGGTGACATTGCGAAATGATATCTTCGGTGATTCTTTCGCCTAGACGATTATCAAATACAAAGTTTTTCCCGATAAATTTACTTTCTAAACCTTCAGCTTCAATTTGTTTGGCGTAATTAATAATTCCACCTTCTAATTGATAAACATTTTTAAAACCTTGATGCTTAAAATAAGCACTGGCTTTCTCACAACGAATTCCACCTGTACAATACATTACCAGGTTTTTATCCTCTTTATGATTCTTAAGTTGATCGTTAATTATTGGTAAACTCTCTCTAAAAGTTTCTACATCAGGAGTTATAGCTCCTTTAAAATGTCCCACTTCGCTTTCGTAGTGATTTCTAAAATCAACAACAATAGTATTTGGATCATCAAGAATTTCATTAAATTCCTTGGCTTTCAGGTGAACGCCTATATCAGTTACATCAAAAGTTTCGTCGTTTAAACCGTCAGCGACAATTTTGTGACGAACTTTAATGGTAAGTTTTAAAAAGGAATGGTCATCATGTTCTACAGCTTCATTCAATCGTATGCCTTTCATGAAATCGTAGATTTCAAGAGTTTCTCTAAAAGCCTCCAAATTTTCGGCAGGAATACTCATCTGAGCATTTATACCTTCGTTGGCAACGTAAATTCGGCCTAAAGCATCGAGGGTATTCCAGGCTACAAATAAATCATCGCGAAATTTTTTGGGATCTTGAATTTTGGCATACGCATAGAAAGACAACGTTAGTCGTTGTTTACCGGCATCATCAATCATGATGGCTCTTTCTTCTGCGCTCAAAGTGTTATACAGTTGCATGCTATAAACAGTTTTAAGTTAAGAAATTATTTTTTTGAAAGTGCAAAAGTAAGGAAAAAGGTTCAAAGTTGCAAAGGCTTGAAGTAACAAAGGTTCTGAGATACTAAGTTACCAAGGTTTTAAGTTTTTAAACGGGACTAACAAAAACAAAAAAGCACTAAATTAATAGTGCTTTTTAAATCTTTGTACCTCTGTACCTTAATACTTCTTTGAACCTAACTAGCAGAACTCATTAAAAGCATCTTGTAAATTCTCAGCAATTAATTCAGCTGGGCGACCTTCGATATGGTGACGCTCTAACATGTGAACTAATTCTCCGTTTTTAAACAAAGCCATACTTGGCGATGATGGAGGGAAAGGGAACATATGTTGTCTTGCTGCATCTACAGCTTCTTTATCAACACCTGCAAAAACAGTAATTAAATGGTCTGGTTTTTTAGCACCATCTAAACTCATTTTTGCTCCTGGACGTGCGTTTCTTGCTGCACAACCACATACAGAGTTTACAACTACTAATGTTGTTCCTTCTGATTTGATTGCGTTATCAACTTCTGCTGCACTATGTAAATCTTGAAAACCTGCTGATGTTAATTCAGCTTGCATTGGTTTTACCATTTCTTCTGGATACATATTTTTTATTTTTTAGTTTAACTTTAAGAATTGCAAAGTTACAAAGTTTAAAAACAAGAACTTTAATTCCGGTATAAAGTTTTGTTATAGTTTAGTGTTTGTTTTTAAATCAAATCATATAGTATAACATTATTCGGAATTTCTCTTATTTTGTGGGTTTACAGATAGATAAGATAAAGTTGCTATTTTATTTTTTATCAGGAAATTGATAATTGTATTGTTTCAACCGACCATTTGTACTTTCTGTTTTATGTTTAGTTGTTAAAATGGTTGACTTATTTTTCTCGGGAACTTCAAAGGTTGAAAGATAACTGCTTAGATATTTTTTGAGCATTTGTATGCTGTCAATTTCAACCGAGTAAACTATTCTTTTCCCTTCATTTTTTATCATTACAAGATTTGCTTTCTTTAACTCTAATAAATGTTTAGATATTGTTGATTGTGCCAACGGAATTAATTCGACGATTTCACCGCAAGTTCTGTTGTTTTTTTTCCAGAGCAGGGTCATAATCTGAATTCGCGTAGGATGTCCAAGTGCTTTGCAAATTTCTCCTACTACTTTTGTCTCGATATCAAAGTTTAAGTGTTTAGTAACTCCCATAAATTTGCCAATTAATTTACTATCGTTATTGTACGATTACATTAAATGTACATTAGTCTTAATTGTAAAGTTACAAAGTTTAAAAGTAAGAATTTTAATTCCTGAATAAAGTTTTTGTAATAGTTTAAAGTTTGTTTTTAAACCAAACACAATACTATATTTTCTTCTACTTTGTGGCTTTTCAATGGGAGAAATCAAGGATATCTACATTGCCTGTTTTATTATTTTATCAGGAAATTGATAGTTGTATTGTTTGAAATGGCTATTTCTACCTCTTGGTTTACGTTTAGTTGTTAAAACGGTAGCCTTGTTTTGTTCGGAAAGTTCGATGGTCGAAAGATAACTAGTCAAATACATTTTAAGCATTTGAATGTTTTCAACTTCAATAGAATAAATTGTTTTCTTTCCTTCGTTTGTTACAATTACAAGATTAGCTTTTTTTAATTCTAATAAATGTTTGGATATAGTTGATTGTGCCAGCGGAATTAATTCAACAATTTCACCACAAGTCCTGTTGTTTCTTTTCCATAACAAGGTCATAATTTGTATTCGCGTAGGATGTCCCAGTGCTTTACAAATTTTCCCTATTGCTTTAGTTTCTATATCAAAATTTAAGTGTTTAGTAACTCCCATAATTTCCCAATTTATTCATTATCGTGAATGAACGATTACATTAGATCTACATTATTATAGTAGATTTTCTTACTCCTTTTTTTCTCTTTACTTTGTTCACTATTGCTAGAGGTCAAGCCTTAGTTTTCTTCAATAATGAATTGAACATTATTTAGAATTTGCAAAGCTAAATCCGAACAAGTCTTTCTAACCGCCTCAATAAAACCTTATAACAAAAGAATAAGACATATTTTAGCTGTAGAATAAACCTCAGTTCTCAAGGCATCCACTACTTTTTTCGATAAAACGATATTCTTGTAATTTCTATAGGAAAGTAGTCAGAGTATCAAATCAACAGATAAATCGAGAATTATTTTAAGTCGTATTGGGATAAAAAAAATCTGCAAAGTAGAGACTTTGCAGATAGTAGAGTTTTGTTGGTTAACGATTATTTGGTAAACTTTACCTGATATGGATAGGTTTCGTAAATAGTATTGTCCTCATTAAGCGTAAATCCTTTAGCAGCATCTTCTCTTGCTGAAGCTGCCAAGGTTGTAATTTCTTCTTTTGGCTTACTTAGTTTGAACAAACAAATTGCTTTGTAATATTTTGCATCCGAAAACTGTGGGTAAATTTTTAAAGCTTTATCGAAAATAGCAATTGCTTCATCCCATTTTTTGAGTTCATATTTGGCTATTCCTTGGTAAAAATAAGCGGTGGGATGTTCTAGTTGTTGTCTGTTTTTATAGATATCATTTACATAATCGTCAAAAAGTTTTTCTGCTTTATCATATTCGTTTAATTGTAAATAACAAAGTCCGATATAAAAACTATAGGGATGATCCATTCTATATCCGTTTCCATAAAGAGTTATAGATTCTTCTAAATCCTGAATCGCTTCTTTGTAGTTTTTTACGAAAACACATTTCATAAAACCTCTATATGGCAACCATTCTTGCTTATCGTATAAAACAGCTTTGTCTAGAAAAGGCATTCCAACTTCATATTTTTTACATTTAAAATAAGGCATTGCTTTTTGTTGCCACAAATAGGCTATTGTATTGTCTTTTTTTAAGCCTTCATCAATACAATTTTGCCACTCCGACATTTGAAAAGTGTAATTGTATTTGTAAGCACAACTATCTAAAGATTGTTTAACGATAGCTTCCTGAGCCTTGTTTTTGGGCATTTGACCAAAGGAAAGAATTGTAGTAAAAAAACAGCAACCTAAAATAATGTTTTTCAAAAGGTAAGATTTAAAGTTAGAATTTATTTGAAAGAAAAATCACTCTAAATAACGCTTTTATAAATGGCATTTTTGGGCACTTTAAAATAACTTTAACATCTTCGATTAAGTTAGTTTCTTCGTCTAAAAACTTAAAAATCAATGCAGAATTTCCTTTCTGAAACATATCCGAAAAAATAGAGCTTCCCAGTTCATTGTTTCTGTCAAGGATATCCAATAAAAGCAAATCATAAAACCAGAATTTACTTTTTTTATGAAATTTCCGGAAATCAGTTTGAGTTTCAAGAAATGATACTAATTGTGTTGACTTTTTATCAGACTTTTTAAAAGTATATCCCGTACTAGCTTTGGTCCAGCCACCAGCCGTACCGATATTCAGTACTCGATTAGTGTTTCTTTTCCAGAAAGGATAACAAGTCATTGGGATGCTTCCTTGTTCCTTTTCGATTATTTCATAATCCTGAATACCTAGTTTTTGGATATAGTTTTTAATCTCTGATTCGTATTCTTGTTTTTCTAAAAGGGAATGCGAAAACAAAGTATATTCAATCAAAGCTTCGGTTGTAGATGTTGGTAAAACATACATAAAGCGAGTGTTTCCTTTTTGAGCAACCGAAAAATCCATGAAGGTAACCTGTTCCGAATTAAAAACAGCTTGGTTACTTTTGATAAACCATCCGATAAAATGCTGTTGTAAAACGGGATATTTTTGTTGACTTTCGACCAATGCTTTGTTGTAAATACTATTTAAAAGCTGGTTACAGGTGAAAGTATTTGTAGAAGTTGCGACAAAAACATGAGTTTCAAGTTCGTTAATGTCGGTTACTTTGTCGTTTAGGAAAGTGATGTTTTCTTGTTTTTTAATTAGTTCAAAAACAGAATTGTAAAAATCCAAACTGCGGATTTGATTGTATTTATAGGGCTTTAACTCTAAATCGCGTTTAAAGTTTTCATTGGCAAATAAAGCTAAATCCCATTTTTTTGAAATAGTGTTTTCCCAAATTGATTCTTCTTTCTCCCAAAAACACCAAGTTCGATCATTGGTTTTCTTTGTGTCTTCATCAATTAGCAAAATAGATTTTCCGGTAAACTTCCCAGACAACACCATTTTATAAACCGTCATCATTGCTGATAAACCAGTTCCTGTAAAAATGTAATCGTAATGCTTCATGTTGTGGGAAATCTATTTTTATCAAAAATAGGGAATTTTATTAAACTTATTATTTCCCAAACTTGTCCTTCTGATGAAGGAAGTAGCTTGATAATCTTTATAGAGAAATTGAACCGCAACATTTATCAAACTTTTTAATCTGTACAATCTGTGACAAAAAAAAATAACCGCAAAGAACGCAAGGCTTTTACGCAAAGGTCGCAAAGTTTAATAATTCATTTAATCTCTAAAATTCTATTTAATTCTTTGCGAAAGGAATGCGGATTAAACGGATTTAATTTCTAATATTTTAAAAAAATCCGTTTTAATCAGCGTCTTTACTTTAGTAAATCCGTTTCATCTGCGTTCCCTTATAGACAATATAGTATGTAAAATAGAGTAAATACTCAATCTTTGAGTTTCGCTAAAATCAATTCAAAATCTTTAGCATTGCGATAACTTGTATCTTGAAAAATGATTTCGTTTTCGGGATTTAAAACGCAAATAATGGGGTACGTTATTTGATTTTTTACTGTTCCTAATTGAATTGCCAATTCATTAACTCCACTTGAATTTCCGTTTGGCTTATAGTTGAAGGTTTGATTATTAAAACGGATTGTTCTTTTTTCTTCAGCATTAAAATCAACAAAATAGAATTCGGCGTTGAGTTGCGCTATTATTGTTTTGTTCTTGAAAGTTGAATTTTTCATTGCCTGACAATATTTACACCAATCGGTATGGATAAAAACAATGACTTTCCGTTTCTGGATTTGCTGTAAACTATCTATTTGCTCAAACGAATAGGAACTTAGTTGAGCAAAACCTGTTGAGGTAATTGATAAGAAGAAAAGAAATAGAATGAGCTTTTTCATTTGTTTTTTGCTAGTGATTAAAAGGGACGCGGATAAAACGGATTCGCTCAGGCGAAAACGCGGATAAAACCGGATTTTTTATTGTTTTTTTGAAATTTGTCCCGATGCTTCAGGTAATGTCATTAAGTTAAGAAAAACAGCTGCAATACTGTACCGAATAAATCTCACGCAAAGTCGCCAAGCCGCCAAGTTTATGCCTAAAACCTTTGCGCTTTTGCGTCTTTGCGCGAAAATAATTAACTATAATTAGATAAAAGTACTTAACTTAATGACATTGAGCTTGGGGATAGCGTCTTTACTTTTGTAAATCCGCGTCATCTGCGTCCTTTTTTGCTACTAACTTCTTTTAATGTGTGCAATCTGTAGCATAAATTATTCTTTATCTCAAGTTATACCGTAACCCAAAGAAACCTCGTATTCCTTGGTTTGGTCCGTAAACATAAGTCGTGTCGAATGTTAAACCATACGGGTTGCTTGGTGTTACAAGTACAGTTCCGTTTGGTGCGTATTCTACGCTTTTGTCAAATGGATCATTGGTTCTAGAAATCAAGAACGGATTGTTTCGCTTTGGTGTAAAGTTAAGTAGGTTTTTAATTCCTGCGTACAATTCAAAATTTCTCCAACCTGTATACGTAAACTGAATGTTTTGTAAACTATACCAAGGTGAGTTTGGACTTCTTGGGTCGGTATCGCTTAACAATGGTAATTTCATCGGACTGTAAAGGTTTCCAGTATAATCTATTGCTAAATCAATTGGGTCTATTTTATACGAAATGCTCCAAGTTGCTGTGAATTTTTCTGTTAGATATGGTCTTTCTCGAACTCCGTCCTGTACATTAGAAACGTCCATAATTGTAGCGCCAGTAATTAGTTTTAATCCGTTAGTAAAGTTCACGTCAATGTTTGTACTGATTCCCTGACTTACTGCATACCCATTAATATTGTCGTAAATGATTTTGTTTGGATCTGTTACATAATCTGAAACTATCTTATTACTAAATCGAGTATAAAAGGCGGTAGTTTCTATTCCTACGAAAGTTCCGCTCGAAAAGTATATTTTCTTGATGTAGTTTAAATTGGCATTAACCGATTTTTCGGGATTCAGATTGTTTGCAATAACAACTTCTCGTGAACCTGTTAAAGCAGCGTGATCTTCAGTAAATAAATTCACAACTCTATAACCCGTTCCGGCATTAAAACGGAGGATATTATTGTCGTTGAATTTTAGCTTATAAGCAAATCTTGGAGTGATGATATTCCCGTGAATAGAGTTGTAATCGTATCGAAGTCCTAATAGGATTTTGTTTTTTTCGTTGAGTGTTATTTCGTCTTGCAAGAAAATACCAGGCAGCCATGTTTTCTCTGGATTATTCTGACCTTGCAATGATGTCGAAGTTGTATTGTCGTCGTAATAAGTGTAGCGAGATGCAATCCCTGCAAGCAAATCGTTGCTTCCAATTTTCTTGTCCCAGGTAAGTTGAGCAAAACCTATTTTTTGGTTCGCAATATACGATGTAGTTCCGTAGCGACTATCTTGGTAATGAACGTTACCAGAAAAAGAGAATACTAGTTTTTCTTCTGTTGGTAACTGGTAACTTCCTATAAGTTCACCTCGTTTGGTGTAAATACTCTCACCATAAATTTCGTCGCCACCACGATATTTTTTCTCCCAGCGTACATCACCTCCCCAGCGATCTTCATACATTCCGCGTGCGGCAATGGTAAAAAGTCTGTTTTCTTTTCTTTTAAAAGTCCATTTTTGAAATAGAGAGATACGATCTTGCAATGTAACATCAGTAAAACCATCATTGTCATTATCGATTCTTTGGTTATAGTTAAAATAGTTAACCCCTAATAAAGCGGTTGCTTTTTTACCCACGTCAAATTTTACTCCCAAATCTATATTTGTTTCTAACCAACTTGTAGTAAAAACATCGGCGGAGAAAGTCGGTGCATTGGCTGCGCTTTTAGTAATAATATTGATTAATCCACCTACGGCTTCACTTCCGTATAAAGAGGATGCGGGACCTTTTACAATTTCAATTCTTTCTACCAATGAATTCGGAATACCCGATAATCCATAAACGGTCGATAAACTACTTACAATTGGCATTCCATCAATCATTACCGCTGTGTATGGACCTTCCAGACCATTTATATGAATATCTCCTGTGTTACAAACACCACAATTAAGCTGAGGTCGAACTCCATTTACGTTTTGCAATGCTTCATAAATATTGGCGGTAGGATTTTTTTTGAAGAATACTGGTGAATAAACCTCTACAGGTACGGCACTCTCTAATCTTTTTACTGCTTTTAAAGTTCCTGAAATTACTACTTCGTTTAGTTCATTTTCATCATTAGATAATTCAAAATCTAAAATTAGTGGTTGATTTTCTTTAACAGATATGTTTTTGATAATAGTTTGCAAGCCAAGCGATGAAATCTGAATCTTATAATTTCCTTGCGGGATATTCTCTAATTTGTAATTACCTAAACTATCGGTTTGGGTTTTATAATTTGTTTTTAATAATTGAACATTAGCTTGTGGGTTTTCCTGATTTTCGATAGATACTTTTCCAGTAATTGAAGTAGTATTTTGTGAAAATGAAACCTGAAGTATTGAAAACAGTAGTATTGTAAATAAATATTTCATTTTATGTAAATTATATTTTAGACAAATCTAAAAATTATATTCGACAAACAAAATTCTAATGTAAAAAAAGTATAATTTCATATTAAAAAAGCGGTTCATTGTTAAAGATGAACCGCTTACTATCCCGATCGCAAACCAAAACAATCGGGATTCTAAAAAACAAAAATTCAAAAAATGAAACGTTTAATTAAAATCTTCCTCTATAATTTCTTTGTTTATCATTGCGCCAGCAACAGATCCTGAGGAAACGGCCAAAGCAAGAGAACGTGCAAATGTGCTATTGTCGCCTGCGGCATAAATGCCTGGAATTGTTGTTTTTTGCAAAGCATCAACTTTTATTAAGCCTTGCTCGGTCATTTCGCAACCTAATTCTTGTGGTAAAAAGGAATGTTGCTCAAATGGAGGTTTGGCATAAAGAGCTTTAATTGCTGCTTTTGTACCGTTTTTAAAAACTATATTTATTAATTTACCTTCATTGTGCTCGAAATAATCAATTTGTTTTTCGACTATAGCAACATTATTCTTTTTAAGAATTTCGGTTTGTTCTTCGGTTAGTGCTGATGTACCATTTGTGAATAAGGTTAAGCTTTTTGTCCAGTTAGAAATCATCTTTGTGAATTCATATCCAATAGCTTCGTTTGCAATAATGCCGGTTGTTTCATTTTTTACCTCATATCCGTGGCAATATGGACAATGTAATATTGAGATTCCCCAGCATTTTGCAAATCCATTTATCTCTGGAAATAAATCTCTTAGCCCTGTTGTAAAAAGTAATTTTCGGGCAGTATATGTTTCTCCTTTTTCGGTTTCTATCTCAAAAGCGTTTTTGCTTTTTATAACTGCAGTTGCTTTAGCTTCTACGAAAGTTACCGTTGGGTATTTTAAAACTTGCTTTTTTGCTCTACTATTAATATCTGAGGGTTTTTTACCATCGAGGGTTATAAAATTGTGAGAATATGGCGTTTGTTGGTTGCAGGGTTTGCCGCTATCGATTATTAATACTTTCCGTAACGCGCGACCTAAAGCCATTGCTGCTGAAAATCCGGCATAACTGCCACCGATTATTATAACATCATATTTATTATTGTCTATCATAGTTTTATATTTATTGTTTATGAAAAACCTGTTAGGACGACTAATTTTAACACATAGGAACATAGATTTTGCACACACAAAAAAGGCGTTTCACTTGTTTTAACTGCACATAGCTATCTATGTGAAAGAAATATATTTCTTTTTGATTTCTTTTATTTACACATAAAATCTATGTTCCTATGTGTTAAATATTTTTTTGCAACCCGAATGAAAAGCGTATAGACGCAGTAATTGTACCCACCGCGCTATGAAAAGATTCTAGGTATAGGAAAGGGGTCTTTTTTTGAGAAACTTCCTTTTTGATAATCAATAATTTCATCTTCGGAGCAAAGGCACTTTTTAAGTTCTTTGGTGATTTTTTCTTCATTCATTTTTTGACCAATAAAAACGATTTCATTAAGTCGGTCGCCAAAATCGGAAGTCCAGCGTTCTTCGATTATATCCTGAAATTCTACAAAATTGTTATAAGACATGCGCTCGCCAAGCGGCATACTTGCCCACCAAACGCCAGCGCCCTCAGCTTTCATTGATCCACCAGCCTGACTCCAGTTTATGGCTTGTTCAGGACGTGATGCCATCCATAATAATCCCTTACTGCGAATTATATTTGAAGGGAAATCAGATTTAATAAAATGCCAAAACCGATGTGGGTGAAACGGCTTTGGGTCACGAAATACAAACGAACTTATTCCGTATTCTTCGGTTTCGGGTGTATGAATTCCTTCTAACTCTCTAATCCATCCTGCCGAGTTCTCGGCTTCTTCAAAATTGAATAATCCTGTATTTATAATCTCTGTCGGATTTACTTTGCCTAAAACTGAAGTAAGTATTTTGGCAACGGGATTTAGTTTCTGAATATAAACTTTAAGTGTTTGTAGTGATTCAGGAGGTATTAAATCTGTTTTGTTCAGGATAATAACATTGGCAAATTCTACCTGATCTACCAAAAGATTTACAATTGTTCGGTTATCGTTTTCTATATCAGATACATTTCGTTCTTGTAATGTTTCATCAGAACTAAAATCTTTGAAGAAGTTTAAACTATCTATAACCGTAACCATTGTATCGACATAACTAAACCGCGATAAATCGATATTTTCATCTTCATTTACAAAAGAGAATGTTTGTGCAACAGGAATGGGTTCGCCAATTCCAGTGCTTTCGATAAGTAAATAATCAAAGCGATTTTCTCTGGCAAGCTTTTCTACTTCAATCATTAAATCTTCTCGTAAGGTGCAACAAATGCATCCATTGCTCATTTCGACTAGTTTTTCTTCGGTGCGCGATAATGTGTGCTCATTTTTTACAAGTTGCGCATCAATATTTACTTCGCTCATATCATTAACAATCACAGCGACTTTTAAACCTTCTTTGTTGTGAAGTATGTGATTGAGCAAAGTTGTTTTTCCGGCTCCAAGAAATCCGCTTAATACAGTTACAGGTAGTTTTTTCATTGTTCTGTTTTTTTATGGCTTCTGTAATTTAAAAAATGACCGATTATCATTCCAATTCCTCCAATAAAGATTAAATAGGAATGTACATCTAGTACTATTTCTATGAGAATACTTATAAAAATGAGGGTTAAAGACAGAATAAGGATACTACTTACCAAAAGATTGGATTTCTTTATTATTTTTACAACAGCAAAGAATCCTATTGAAACAAATAATAAATCGATTAAGGGATTGTGATTAAGTCCTAAAGGAAGGATTGTAATGACAGGGAAAATTAAGCAATGTATCAGGCAAATAGATGCGCTCGAAATTCCTAATAAGTCCCAATTAAAGGTTGTTTTTGTTTTCATTATCTTGTATATTTGCTTAATGCAATGATGTTGCAAATATAGAAAATTATTTTAAATGCAACCATGTTGCGTTAATATTTTACATATGAAAGTTACCCGTAATACCGCGGCTAAGGGAGCCATTTTAGAATTAATTACCAATTCAGATTCGGCTTTGTCCCATTCAGAGATTCATAAACTAACCCAAGATTTATGTGATCGTGTTACCATTTATAGAATTTTAGACCGATTAGTGAATGAAGATGTTATTCATAAAATCGTGAATCTTGATGGTACTATTAAGTATGCCAAATGTCATCATGCAAACCATGTGCATATTCATAATCATGTACATTTTAGTTGTGAAAAATGCTTAAAGGTTACTTGTATGGAAAACGTGCAGCCAAGCTATATAATCCCTCGTAATTACAAAGTCAATGATGTAAACTTTACTCTTTCGGGATTGTGTCCGAATTGTTTATAAAACTATTTAACATTTAGACAAGGCTAAAAAAAATATTTGAGCAATGCTATTTTTGTATATATTTGCTTTAATAATTTTTATGAAATGACTAAATCTCTTGAAGAAGTTAACCAATCGGTTCATACGCAAAATAAAAAATCTGTTTTTAGAAAAATATTAGCATTTTTTGGCCCGGCTTATTTGGTGAGTGTGGGTTATATGGACCCAGGAAACTGGGCGACTGATATTGCAGGAGGAAGTCAGTTTGGGTATGCCTTACTTTGGGTTTTGTTAATGAGTAATTTAATGGCTTTGTTGTTGCAAAGTCTTAGTGCCCGATTAGGAATCGTAACCCAACGCGATTTGGCACAAGCTTCGCGAGAAACTTATTCTAAATTCATTAATTATATATTATATATTCTTGCCGAAGTAGCTATTGCAGCCTGCGATCTTGCTGAGGTTTTAGGAATGGCAATTGGTATTAATCTATTATTTGACATTCCGCTTATTGAAGGAGTTTTAATAACTGTTCTTGATACTTTCCTGTTGCTATTTCTTATCAATAAAGGAATCCGAAAAATGGAAGCTTTTATCATTGTACTTGTTGCAATAATTGGTTTTTCTTTTGTTTTCGAAATGATTTTTGCTGAGCCTGAACTAGATAAAGTATTATACGGATTGATTCCATCTTTACCAAATTCTGCGGCACTATACATTGCCATCGGAATTATCGGAGCTACGGTAATGCCACACAATTTATACCTGCATTCCTCATTGGTGCAAACCAGAAAGTTTGACCGAAGTCCAGCTGGAATCAAGCAAGCATTAAAATATAATCTTATCGATTCGACAATTGCACTTAATCTCGCGTTTTTTGTAAATGCAGCTATTTTGATTTTAGCCGCAGCAACTTTTCATCGTAACGGAATGTTTGAGGTAGCCGAGATTCAGGATGCACATAAGTTTTTAGAACCACTTTTAGGAACTAAGTGGGCGCCAATACTCTTTGCAGTAGCCTTAATTGCTGCAGGGCAAAGCTCTACAATAACAGGAACTTTAGCAGGGCAGATTGTTATGGAAGGGTATTTGAATCTTCGTATTCAGCCTTGGGTGCGACGTATTATAACACGTTTAATAGCGATTGTTCCGGCTGTAATCGTAATCTTGATTTATGGCGAGAGCGTCACGGGCAAATTATTGATTCTAAGTCAGGTAATCCTGAGTTTGCAATTGGGGTTTGCTATTATTCCGTTAATCCATTTTGTGAGTGATAAAACCAAGATGAAGGGATTTCATATTAGCCGATTAACTCAGGTTACGGCATGGATAATTGCCTCAATCATTGTTTCATTAAATGGGAAATTGGTTTTTGATGAAATAAGCGGTTGGTTAGCAGCTTCAGATAATCCTATTGTGCTTTGGCTTACCGTTGTTCCTCTGGCAATTGCTTTTATGGTCCTGTTACTTTATATCGTTGTGAAACCATTTGTTGCCAAAGCAAAATCTAATATACAAAATCATTCGCCTCATAATCTTAGCTTGCATTTTTCTGTAAAAGAAACGTATAACAAAAAGAATATTGCCATTACAGTAGATTTCTCTAATGCTGATGAAGCTGCAATTAATAGCGCTTTTGAGTTGGGAGGAATAGATGCAAATTATACTTTAATTCACGTGGTCGAAACTGTTGGTGCACATATGTACGGTCAGAATGTAGATGATCATGAAACTACAATCGATGAAAAACTTTTGCTAGAATATAAAGAGATGCTCATGGTAAAAGGATTTAAGATTCATACCGAACTTGGATTTGGTAAACCAAACAATATCATCCCAATCATTGTAAACAAAGGAAGTTTTGATATTCTGGTAATGGGAACTCATGGACATACCGGGTTTAAAGATTTGATTTTTGGTACGACAGTCGACAAATTGCGTCACAAAATTTCGATACCTTTGTTTATTGTTAAAAAATAGTTCTTTTATAAGGGAAAAGGTTCAGAGATGCAAAGAGACAAAGGTTTCCCTTAGTATCTAAAATCACTCCTATGATTTCGGGCTAAAATTAAAAATAAAATAATCTTTTCATTAGGGAGACAAAGATTCAGATAAGCAAAGACGCAAAGTTTTCCCAGAATCTGAAATCTAAAATCGACATTCTAAAATCTAAAATCAAATAATTTTTTCATTAGGGAGACAAAGATTCAGATAAGCAACGACGCAAAGTTTTCCCAGAATCTGAAATCTAAAATCGACATTCTAAAATCTAAAATCAAATGACCTTCTCAGAAGAAAACTATCTTAAAGCCATTTATCATTTAACCACTTCCTCTGAAGCTGAGGTTAGTACGAATGCTATTGCCGAAATGATGGAAACAAAAGCCTCATCGGTAACAGATATGCTTAAAAAACTATCCGAAAAGGATTTAATAAATTATAAAAAATATCAAGGCGTTTCATTAACTGATAATGGGAAACTAGCGGCAAAGATGATTGTTCGCAAACACCGATTGTGGGAAGTGTTTCTGGTAGATAAACTTGATTTCTCTTGGGATGAAGTGCATGATATAGCGGAACAATTAGAACATATTAAATCAGAACAATTAATCAATAAATTGGATGATTTTCTGGGTAATCCAACCGAAGATCCACACGGAGATCCAATTCCCGATGCACACGGTCGAATCATTAAAGTCGAAAAGCAATTGCTTTCAGAACTTGTAGAGAAACAGGTTGGTATTTGCGTAGGCGTAAAAGATACTTCGTCAGAATTCTTACAATATTTAGACAAACAAGAAATTGCTTTGGGGTCTAAAATTGAATGTGTATCGAAAGAAAGCTTCGATCAATCATTGAAAATCAAAGTAAATGATAAGGAATTGACGATTTCTAATAAAATTGCTTCGAATCTGTTTGTGAAGTTAGTTTAAGGGAGAGGTTCAAAGGAGCAGAGTGGCGAAGGCGCAAAGGTTCTTTGAGAAAGGTACAGAGGTGCAGAGGTTCAAAGACGCAAAGGTTTTCTGTAGAGACGCACCGCAGTGCGTCTACGTAATATAGGTTTCCCATAATGTGATTGTATGTCAGGCAGAGTCGAAGCCCAATACGTCTTTCCCAAAAGTTATTGAGTATATATACTATTCCATAAAATAAAGCAACACTAATGTTGTTATTCTAGTCTAGAACTGTATGTGGCTCAATTACAGAGGTTTCAATTTAAATAAAAATTCAAAAGGTTCAAAGATTGTCGAGTTTATACATAAACCGAGCAACCTTTGAACCTTTGTTTCTTAGTACCTCAGAACCTTAGAGCCTCAGTACCTTTCTCCTAGTGACATCCACAGTCATTTTCTCCGCAGTCACCCTTTTTCTTCTTAGGTTTCCAGAAAAACTTACGAATTAAAAATGCTATAGAAATGAATAAAATTCCGAATGCTATTATTTCCTGTATCATGATACATTATTTTAGTAATTGAAAAGCTATTAATGCAGTAATGTATGCGAAGCCTGTCATTAATACAAGCTGAACCATTGGCCATTTCCAAGAGTTTGTTTCTTTTTTGGTAATTGCAAGTGTACTTGCACACTGTAATGCAAAGGCATAAAAGAGTAATAGTGAGATTCCTGAAGCAAAATTAAAGATTTTCTCACCCGTTTGAGGGTTGATTTCTTCCTGCATTTTACTTTTTATAGTAGCTTCATTATCGGTACCACCCACACTATAAATAGTTGCAAGCGTTCCCACAAACACTTCTCGGGCTGCAAATGAGCTTATGATGGCAATACCAATTTTCCAATCGTATCCTAAAGGTGATATCACTGGTTCGATAGTTTTACCCATTAAACCGATATAAGAGTTTTCTATTTTTTGAGATGCAACCGCTTCTTCATATTCAAAGTCGCTTAGAGGCTTCTCTTTGTGTCTTTCGGTTACGATAGCTTCAGCATCATTAAAGTTCTTTCCTGGTCCGTATGAGGCTAAAAACCATAAAATAACCGATATCGCCAAGATTATCTTTCCTGCACCAAAAACGAATGCTTTGGTTTTCTCAACAACATTAATGGCAACGTTCTTGAATAATGGCATTTTGTAGTTTGGCATTTCGACTACAAAATACGTTTTGGATTTTATTTTTAGTATTTTATTTAAGATATAAGAAGATAAAATTGCCATTCCGAAACCTAGAAGATACAACAACATCAATGTTAAACCCTGCATATTAAGCACTCCAAAAACACGCTCGTCTGGTATTACCAATGAAATGATAATCGCATAAACAGGCAATCTGGCCGAGCAAGTTGTAAATGGTGTTACAAGAATAGTGATCAATCGTTCTTTCCAGTTTTCGATATTACGAGTAGCCATAATTGCCGGAATTGCACAAGCAGTTCCCGAAATTAAAGGCACAACGCTTTTTCCTGATAATCCAAATTTACGCATGATTTTATCCATAAGGAAAACTACACGGCTCATATAACCACTTTCTTCGAGTATGGAAATAAAGAGGAATAAGAAGGCGATTTGTGGGATAAATATTAAGATTCCTCCTATTCCAGGAATAATTCCTTGAGATAATAAGTCGGTTAAGATTCCGCTTGGTAATCTTTCAGCAGCCAATGCACTTAATGATGCAAATGTACTATCGATAAAGTCCATTGGTATTGTTGACCATTGGAATATTGATTGAAATATGATAAACAAGATGGCAAAAAATATAGCGTAACCCCAAACTTTGTGAGTTAATATGCGGTCTAGTTTTGCACGGAAATCTTTAGCAACAGTATGGTCAACTTTTAAACCTTCTTTTAAAACATCATTTATAAATTGATATCTCTTGATGGTTTCTTTTTGCTGTAAACGTTTTAATTCAGAATGCGATTTGGTAAATGTGCTTCTGATTTCGTTTCTATCCAAGTTTAAAAAATTCACATCTTGTGTAATCACCAACCACAATTTGTATAATAACTGGTTTGGGAAAGCGTGTTGTAAACTCTTAAAATACTCTGGGTCAATAACCGATGCGTTTAAACACGGTTCGTTCGGAATGTTTTTATAATTAACAATCAGGTTTTTAAGCTCATCGATTCCGTGACCTTTACGAGAACTTATTAAAGCAATTTTTGTTTTTAAATGTTCTTCAAGATAGGGGATGTCAAGCGTAATCCCTTTAGATTCCATTCTATCAGCCATATTAATAACTAATATAGTCGGAATTTCAAGGTCTTTTATCTGAGTATAAAGGAGTAAATTTCTTTTAAGATTTTCTACATCTGTAACAACAAGTGCTACATCTGGATATAATTTGTCGTTTTTGTTTAACAAAAGTTCAATTACCACATTCTCATCAATAGAGCTGGCATTTAAACTGTACGTTCCCGGTAAATCGAGAATGTTGGCTTTAATGTTATTTGGCAATTTGCAAAATCCCATCTTTTTCTCAACAGTAATTCCCGGATAGTTTCCTACTTGCTGATTAAGACCTGTTAATTGATTAAAAACTGAAGTTTTTCCTGTATTTGGATTACCTATTAAGGCAACGTTTATATTTTGAATGTTCATTGCAAATTCTATTTGATTATTTCTACTTCTATTACACGTGCTGTTTCTATGCGAATAGCCACATGCGAACCATTAATATTCAAATATAAAGGATCTCCGAACGGAGCAATTTGAAGCAATTCGACCATGTTACCTGGCAAGCAACCCATTTCTAATAATTTCAACGGAACTAAATCAATATCAAATTCTTTGATAATGGCTTTTTCGCCTTTTTTCAGGGTGTGGATAGATTGTTTCAAGTTTATTTAGATTGAATTAATATTGCAATATTAGTCATTTAATATTTATTTAAAGCCGTTTTGCCCTATGGTTTCAATGTTTTAAGATATAATTCACATATAGGATTGGCTCTGCTAAAAGTTAAATGAAAACCATTTATTCAGAGATTTAACGATTTTGAAAGAAAATTTAAAATCGAAAAGTTATTCGGTACACAAAAAGTTAATATCTTCTATAAGTTTTTGAATATCTTCTTTTTTGGTTCCGTCATAAAAACCACGTACGCGTCTTTTTTGATCTACCAAAACAAAGTTCTCTGTATGCACCATATCGTACAATTGATCAGGTCTTCCTAGTTTTACAGCCAAATATGATTTTCGAGCCATGGTGTAAATTTCTTTTTTGTCGCCAGTAACCAAGTTCCATTTACTATCTACAACACCGTTTTTTACAGCATATGCTTTTAGAACAGGAATACTATCGGTTTCTGGAAATACAGTATGCGATAGCAACATTACTTTAGGATTATCTAAAACCGCTTTTTGAACGTCGGCAAGATTTGCTGTCATTTTAGGGCAGATAGAACCACAAGTAGTGAAAAAGAAATCGGCTACATATATTTTTCCATCATAATCCTTTTGAGTAATCGTATCACCATTTTGATTTACAAACGAGAAATCGGCAATTG
The DNA here is from genome assembly GCF_002156885.1 of Flavobacterium sp. AJR. Taxonomy (NCBI): domain Bacteria; kingdom Pseudomonadati; phylum Bacteroidota; class Flavobacteriia; order Flavobacteriales; family Flavobacteriaceae; genus Flavobacterium; species Flavobacterium sp. AJR. Next base: position 33,622 of record NZ_NCWQ01000031.1, read on the forward strand.
TATGGTACTTGCTTTTGTATTGCATGGTGCTATCAACCAGTTCTGGATTTACATCGGCTGGATTAAAAATAGGCAATGTTTTCTTCGGTTTTAATGCTGAATAAAACAACGAAATTGTAACGGCTGAAAATACGAATAGGACCAAGAAAAATTTCCTGTACTTGTAGAGTAAAGATTTCATAAACAAAATTTGGTGCAAAAGTACAAAAACCTCTTTTTAAATACGGTAACATTGTTTTTTTTAACCAAATTATAGGATGTGATTTCTGCCAAGAAGATAAGAATGTATTGTAATATTTATTGTTTTGTTATGAAACAACTAAAGATTTCCAGTTTTTGAAACTAAAAATCGTACAATCGTTAACATTTTATTCAAAATAATAACGATATGTTTGTGAATACTAAACTTAAAAACAAATATGAAAAAACAAGTTAATAGACATTTGTTGTTTGCAATTCCTGCAATGTTAGGATTTGCAATGTGTCAAGCTCAAAGCATGGCACCGAAAACATCAGGCATTGATATTTCTTTAATGGATAAAAATGTTAAACCAAGTCAGGATTTCTTTAGATATGTAAATGGGACTTGGCTGGATAAAACCGAGATACCTAGTGATAGAAATGCTTGGGGAAGTTTTAATGAACTACGTCAGAAAACAGACAATGATGCTTTGGCAATTTTGAAAGAAGCTTCAAAAAGTCAAAAATATAAATCGAATACAGATCAAGGAAAAGCAATCGCTCTTTTTAATACAATCTTAGATACAGTTGGAAGAAATAAGAGAGGAATTACGCCGCTGCAACCTTACTTAAAGAAAATTGATGCTATTAAAAATGTAGTCGATTTACAGAATTTCTTAGCAGAGATGGAATCTCAGGGTGGAGTTGGTTTCTTTGGATTTTATATAAGTGCTGATAAAAAGAACAGTAATGTTAATGCTATTAGTTTAAGTGTAGGTCGATTAGGACTGTCGGATAAAGATTATTATGTATCTGAAGATAAGGATTCTAAAGAGAAACGTGCTAAGTATGAACTCCATATTGCAAGAATGTTGCAATTAATAGGTGAGACTCCACAAAAGGCTAAAGAAAACGCTACTCAAATCTTAGCTTTAGAAATAGCTATGTCTGCACCAAGATTAGACCGTGTGGAACGTAGAGACGGAAGATTGCAATATAATCCTACGGCTGTTGCAGATCTTAAAAAAATGACTCCTGCAATACAGTGGGATAAATACCTAACAGGTATAGGAATGGCAAAAGTAGATACGATTATTGTAACGCAACCTCGTTACATGAAAGCATTACAAACCATTTTTACCGAAAATAAAGTAGGCGCTTGGAAAGAATATTTAAAATGGAGTATTTTAAATAAAACATCTTCACAGTTAACTACTCAAATAGAAGATGCTAGTTTTGATTTTTACGGGAAAACATTAACAGGAGCTATAAAGCAACGTCCAGCAGAAGAAAGAGCACTTCAGGTAATAAACCAAGTGGTTGGAGAATCTTTAGGTAAACTATATGTTGAAAAAATGTTTCCAGCTGAAGCTAAAGTAAAAGCCGAAAAAATGATTCAGAATGTAGTTTTGGCGTACCAAAACCGTATTACTGATTTGCCATGGATGTCAGCAGAAACTAAAACTAAAGCAATTGAAAAGCTGAATAAGATTGCCATAAAAATTGGTTATCCTGATAAATGGAAAGATTACAGCGAGTTGGTTATTAAAGATGTGTCCGAGGGAGGAAGTTATTTTGATAATAGCATCAACCTGGCTAAATGGAACTATAATCAAGATATTGCTAAATACAAAAAGCCAGTTGATAAAACGGTATGGGGAATGTCTCCGCAAACGGTAAATGCATATTACAACCCATCGTATAACGAAATTGTATTTCCAGCAGCTATCTTACAACCTCCATTTTACAATTATCAAGCAGATGAAGCTGTGAATTATGGCGGAATCGGTGCAGTAATTGGTCATGAAATTTCTCATGGTTTTGATGATTCGGGTGCACGTTATAATGCAAACGGTAATCTAGTTGACTGGTGGACAGCAGATGATTTAAAACAATTTACAGCTTTAGGAACTGCATTGGCAAACCAATATAGTGCATTAGAACCTTTACCAGGAATTCACGTAGACGGAAAGTTTACCTTGGGTGAAAACATAGGCGATTTAGGTGGTATTAATGCTGCTTATGATGGATTGCAATTGTATCTAAAAGCCAATGGAAACCCTGGATTAATAGATGGTTTTACACCAGAACAACGTTTCTTTATATCTTGGGCAACAGTTTGGAGAACTAAGAGTCGTGATGAAGCAATCAAAAGTCAGGTTAAAACAGATCCACACGCTCCGGGAATGTACCGAGCTTATGTACCATTACAAAATGTAGATGCTTTTTATAATGCATTCTCTATAAAACAAGGAGATGGTATGTATATAGAACCATCAAAACGAGTTAAGATTTGGTAAAATAAAAATACAAAAACGGCTGTCTTTAATAAGGCAGCTGTTTTTTATTTAAGTATTAAGTACCTAAAAGCAATTTCTTTATTATTAAATACTAATATCAGGAAAAGGCTTTGCGATACTAAAGGTAAAACCTAAAAAGTCCAACAATCTAAGGAGTCTAAGTCAGTCTAAAAATCTAAGCAAGTCTAAACAGTCTAATTAGTCTATTTCTTTATCTTCCTAATAGAAGAGTTTACTAAATACAAACCAATTAAAGTTACCAAAACTCCTATGACAATGGCAAGAGTAAGCGTTTCGTCAAAAAGGATGAAACCTAATAAAATGGCAACAATAGGATTAATGTAGGCATAAATACTACTAACTTCTTTTGGTAAATGCTGCAATGTATAGATAAAAGCAATAAAGGTTAAAACCGACCCGATAATTACCAGATACCCAATAGACCACCAAGAGGAAGCAGGGATTTGATTTAGAGGAATATTAGTTCCAGTTGTTTCGGTTATACCAAAAAGAATACAGCTCGAAATAAGCATTTGCAATCCTAAACTAAAATAAGGATTAAAGCTAGCTGCTTTTTTCATGGTATGTAAAATCCCGAAAGCCCAAGTTATGGTTGAAGCAACGGATAAAAAGATTCCGAATTGGAATTGAGGGTTTAAGAAATCAGAAAGGTGATCTATAAAAATGATACAAACACCTACAAAACAAATTAAGATTCCCGCAACGGCAAGTCGGGCAATGCGTTCCCCTTTAAAAAAACAAATTACAACAATCCATATTGGGAAAATAGCACCAATAATGGCGCCCAAACCACTGCTAATATATTTTACGCCCCAAGTGCTTAAACCATTACTACAAACAAAATTTAAGATACTTAAAACCAGGATAGTTTGCCATTGTTTTCCTTTTGGCCAAGGTTCTTTCTTGAGTATGAAATAACCAACATATAAAATTCCGCCCATAAACTGTCGGATAGTTGCGAGTTGCAACGCAGGCATATGTTTTACGCCTTCTTTGGATGCCAGCCATGTTGTTCCCCAAAAAAAACTAACCCAGCATAAAGCAAGTATTGGTAAACCAATAGATTCTACTTTGTTAGAAAATGCCTGCTGAATTTTAGCTCTCACGTACTGATCGTTTTATGATGTAAATATTCAGAAATAATTTTGAATTAATATCATAAAATTGCTTTTTTGCTTACATTTTTTAATCTAAATATGTAACAAATTTTCAAAAGACAGACCAATCGATTACAAACTTAAATCTAACAAAAATTAACATTTTATTCAAAATAATAACAATAAGTTTGTGAGTAACTATAAAACCTTATTTAAAAATGAAAAAGAACAATAGTAAGAATTTGCTATTTGCAATACCGGCAGTGTTAGGTTTTGCAATGTGTCAGGCTCAAAGTCAGGCGCCTTCGGCATCTGGAATTGATGTATCCTTAATGGATAAAAAAGTTAAGCCAAGCGAAGATTTCTTCCGTTATGTAAATGGAACTTGGTTAGACAAAACTGAAATTCCTAAAGACAGAACTACATGGGGAAGTTTTAATGAATTGCTGAAGAAAACAGATGCAAATTCGTTAGCTATTTTAAAAGAAGCATCGAAAGATCCAAAATATAAATCGAATACGGATCAAGGAAAAGCAATAAATCTTTTCAACGCAATCCTGGATACTGTTGGAAGAAACAAACAAGGAATCACGCCTTTAAAACCATATCTTAAAAAAATCGACGCAATAAAGAATGTTGCTGATTTAGAGAAGTTTTTAATTGAAACGGAACCTATTGGCGGAATTGGATTTTTTGGAGTTTACGTAGGAGCTGATGAAAAAAACAGTACTAAAAATTCTGTAAGTCTTGGTTTAGGTAGATTAGGTTTACCGGATAAAGATTATTACACATCTGAAGAAAAAGACTCAAAAGAAAAACGTGAAAAATATGTACTTCACGTAGCTAGAATGTTGCAATTTATAGGAGAAACTCCTGCAGCAGCAAAGCAAAATGCTGAGAAAATATTAGCATTAGAAATCGAAATGTCTAAACCAAGATTAGATAGAGTAGAACGCAGAGATAGCAGATTACAGTACAATCCAACTTCGATTGCTGATTTGCAAAAAATGACACCAGCTATTAACTGGAAAAATTACCTTACAGGAATTGGAATGGCTAAAGTGGATACTGTTATTGTTCTGCAACCAAGATATATGAAAGCTATGGAAACTATTTTCAAAGAAAACAATATAGCAGCTTGGAAAGAATACATGAAATGGTCTTTATTAAGTGCATCATCATCACAATTATCTACTGATATTGAAAGTGCAAACTTTGATTTCTACGGAAAAACTTTAACTGGAGCGATTAAACAACGTCCACGTGAAGAAAGAGCACTTCAGGTTGTAAACCAAACTATTGGTGAAGCTTTAGGTAAATTATATGTAGAGAAATTATTTCCAGCTGAAGCTAAAGCAAAAGCAGAGAAAATGATTCAGAATGTAATTTTAGCTTACCAAAACAGAATAAACAATTTAACTTGGATGTCTGCTGAAACTAAAGTTAAAGCGATTGAGAAATTAAACAAGATTACTATAAAAATTGGATACCCTGATAAATGGATAGACTACTCAGCTTTAGAAGTTAAAAGTCTTGCTGAAGGCGGAAGCTATTTTGAAGACATGAAAAACTATTCTAAATGGAGTTTCAATAAAGGACTTTCTGATTTACCTAAACCTGTTGATAAAACAGAATGGGGAATGTCTCCACAAACTGTAAATGCATATTACAACCCATCGTATAACGAAATTGTATTCCCTGCAGCTATTTTACAACCTCCATTTTATAACTACGAAGCAGACGAAGCTGTAAATTATGGTGGAATTGGTGCTGTAATCGGTCATGAAATTTCTCATGGTTTTGATGATGCTGGTGCTCGTTATAATGCAGAAGGAAACCTTGTTGATTGGTGGACAGAAAATGATTTGAAAGAATTTACAAAATTAGGAACTGCTCTTGCAGATCAATATAGTGCATTAGAGCCACTTCCGGGAGTTCACGTAGATGGTAAATTTACTTTAGGTGAAAACATTGGAGATTTAGGTGGAGTAAACGCTGCTTACGATGGTTTACAATTGTACTTAAAAGCAAATGGTAATCCAGGTTTAATCGACGGATTAACTCCAGAGCAACGTTTCTTTATTTCGTGGGCTACGGTTTGGAGAACTAAAAGTCGTGATGAAGCTTTGAAAAATCAAGTAAAAGTAGATCCGCACTCTCCAGGAATGTACCGTGCGTATGTGCCTATCCAGAATATGGATTCTTTCTATGAAGCATTCTCTATTAAAAAAGGAGATAAAATGTACATAGAACCAGAGAAAAGAGTTAAAATCTGGTAATATCAAGTTTATAAAAAAAAGGGGCTGCTTTATTAAAGCAGCCCCTTTTTTTTGAGGTTCTAAGGTTCTAAGGTTCTAAGGTTCTAAGGTTCTAAGGTTCTAAGGTTCTAAGGTTCTAAGGTTCTAAGGTTCTAAGGTTCTAAGGTTCTAAGGTTCTAAGGTTCTAAGGTTCTAAGGTTCTAAGGTTCTATAAAAAAATCCGTTTTTTACAAAACGGATTTTTTTATTTATACGATTTTGTTTTGTAATCCTGCAAGGTTTCTTTTAACCTTATAGGACTTGTACATGCTCTAAATTGACACATTTTCTAATTATCTTAATTGGCTCATTAACTTATTTGCCTCTTTTTAAATTTAACTCACTTTAAAAGAAAACAAATTATTCTTACATTTGATTTCTAAATTAATTAGATTTAAAATGGGGATATTTGATAGGTTAAAAAATGAGTTTCTAGATATTATCGAATTTATAGATAATAGCAATAACACTCTTGTTTACAGATTTGAAAGATTTCAGAACGAAATAAAGAACAATAGTAAACTTATTGTTAGAGAAGGCCAACAAGCCATCTTTATGAATGAAGGTAAGATTGCCGATATTTTTAACGCAGGAACTTACAATTTAAATACCCAAAACTTACCTATTTTATCTACTTTAAAAGGCTGGAAATACGATTTTAACAGTCCATTTAAAGCAGAGGTTTATTTTATAAACACTCGAAATTTCATCGACCAAAAATGGGGAACAAAAAACCCTTTAATTTTAAATGATGATCGTTTTGGAATGCTCGAAATTAGAGCCTTTGGAACTTATACTTTTAAAATTGTTGATGCTCAAAAATTCATATTAGAAATTGTTGGTACTGACGGGCATTTTACTACCGAAGAAATTAACGAACAATTAAAAAGCATAATAGTATCTCGTTTTACCGATGCTATAGGCGAAGCCAACTTACCTATAGAATCTTATGTAGGCAACACTAGTGAGCTTTCGGCTACTGTCTTTACTATCATGAAAGATGATTTTGCTGCTTACGGAATTGAGCTTAGCAAATTCTTACTTGAAAATACTTCTATGCCAGAGGATGTTAAGAAAGAGATTTTTGAATTAAGTCGTCTTAACAAGATCGACATGAAAAAGTTTACGCAGTATAAAACAGCTCAATCTATTGAAAAAGCTGCCGAAAATCCATCTGGAATAGCTGGAACTGCCTTTAGTTTTGGAACTGGTATGAATATGGCGAGACAAATGATGCAATCTTTTGAAGAGCCTTTTCAAACAAGCTCTTTCTCCTCTTTTTCGAGTCATCAGATGCCTCCTCAGGCACCACCGCCTTTACCAACAACGGGAATAACTTATTTTGTAGCTATAAATAATGCGCAAGCTGGACCTTTTAACGAAAATCAGATTTCGCTTTTAATAGAAAAAGGACAATTATTAGCTGATACTTTGGTATGGAATCAAGGAATGACGGGATGGGAAAAAGCATCTAGTGTTCCTGGATTGCAAAACTTATTTTCTCAAACTCCTCCTCCTCTACCTAACATCTAATTTATAAAATGGAAAACGCCGAAATTAAAAATGAAACATTAAAAGCTTTCGACTGTAATAATTGTGGAGCTGGATTAAAATATAAGCCTGGAACAACTGCCTTAATATGCGAATATTGTAATACCAAAAATAACATCCCACAGGAACAAACGATTATTGAAGAAAATGATTTTGTAGCTTATCTTGAAAAATTAGAGTCCGAAAATTCAGTTGTTGAAGAAACGTTACAATGCAAAAGTTGTGGTGCTGCTTCGACTATAAATATAAATTCAAAATCTTCGGATTGTCCGTATTGCAACACTCCATTAATGGATGGCAATAAAAAAGAAGATAAAACTATAAAGCCTCAATATTTATTGCCTTTTAAAATAGACAAACAAAAGGCATCTCTATTGGCTTATAATTGGGCAAAAGACACTTGGTTTACAAAAAAAATCCAACCGTCTTCTATCGATTTATCTGGGGTTTATGTTCCTCATTGGACATATGATATGCAAACCAGTACAAATTATGCGCTGGAAAGAAAACAAGTAAACGGTAACAATACTTATACGCAATCTACTTCGGGGAATCTTTCTCTCTCTTTTGATGATGTTGTGGTTCCTGCTTCTGGAACTGTAGATGCTAGTTTGCTAACAAAAGCAGGTCCTTGGATTACCAAGAATCTTGTTAATACAAACGACCAATATCTGAGTGATTATATTGTAGAGAAATATAAAATAAGTTTAAAACAAGGTTTTTACGTAGGTAAAAGAGCTGTTGACGAAGCTATTCGTCAAAAAGTAAGCTCTCAATTTGGAATAGGCAGTAATACAACAATTAAGTCTATCCAGAGTCAATATCATAATATAAAATTCAAACATATTTTATTACCACTTTATGTTGTTACTTATGATTATAATGGCAAAAAAAATATTCTTTACATTAATGGTAATACCGGAGTTGTAGCTGGCATAAGACCTAAGAGCCCTATTCATAATTTTTTTAAGAAAGTTGCAATAGTTCTTTTTATAATTACAGGTGCTCTTGTATTACTACTTATTTTATTGACTTGGTTCGGTGCTGCTTAATGGGATAATGTCTCAATGAGAAAATGAGAAAATTAGATAATTATAAACCCGATAGATCTAAAAGCCTATCGGGTTTGTTTTTTTTATAATCCTGCAAGGTTTTAGAAACCTTGTAGGTATTATTCTAATTTTGTTGATGCTAATAAATTCTGTATTGTTATTCTAACAATCCCCAAGCTTCGGGATAAAACTTGTTAGGTATTTTTTTATTGATTCTTATACCTACAAGGTTTTAAAAACCTTGCAGGATTTGTACATTATCTAATTTTCACATTAACACATTATCTAATTACCTTATTTTACTCCCACTTCTAGCCCTGATAGTAGCGGCATCCTTTATGTTTTTTCTTTAAAAACATAAAGATATAGCGGATAGCAGGAAATAGCTCCTTACTTCGCAACTCCTTATGGCAATTACAAACATTTCGATTATATTTGCATTTCGATTGAAAGACAATTTTTAATATCAATTCTAAAATTAAAATGAGACACACAAAAGTTAAAGACTTATTAAACAGTACTACGACGCTTCAGGAGGTTAATGCAAAAGGATGGGTAAGAACTTTTAGAAATAATCAGTTCATCGCTCTTAATGACGGTTCTACCATTAATAATATACAATGTGTTGTTGATTTTGAAAATACACCAGACGAAACTTTAAAGAGAATTACTACTGGTGCAGCGATTTCTGTAACAGGAAATTTGATTGAAAGTAAAGGTGCTGGTCAGAGTGTTGAAATTCAGGTTACAAAACTGGAAATCTTAGGAGATTCAGACGCTGAGAAATTCCCAATACAGCCAAAAAATAAACCGAGCTTAGATTTCTTACGTGAAAATGCGCATTTACGTGTACGTACGAATATGTTTGGTGCAATTATGCGTGTACGTTCGGTATTATCATTTGCGGTTCATAACTATTTTCAACAAAAAGGTTTTGTGTATGTAAATACGCCAATTATTACTGGATCTGATGCTGAAGGTGCTGGAGAAATGTTTAAAGTTACTGCTTTACCATTTGACAATACTCCAAGAACTGAAGATGGAAAAGTAAACTATAAAGAAGATTTCTTCGAAAAAGAAACAAACTTAACCGTTTCTGGACAATTAGAAGGAGAAACATATGCAATGGCTTTGGGTCAGATTTATACTTTTGGACCAACTTTTAGAGCAGAAAATTCAAATACTTCTCGTCACTTGGCAGAATTTTGGATGATTGAGCCTGAAGTTGCTTTCAATAATCTTGATGACAACATGGATTTGGCTGAAGATTTTATTCAGTATGTAATTAAATATGCTTTAGACAACTGTCAGGATGATTTAAAATTCCTGGAAGCTAGACTTCTAGATGAAGAAAAATCTAAACCTCAGGCAGACAGAAGCGAAATGGCTTTGTTAGAGAAATTAAACTTCGTATTAGAGAACAACTTTAAACGTGTATCTTATACAGAAGCTATTGATATCTTAAGAGATTCTACTCCAAATAAAAAGAAAAAATTCAACTATATCATTAACGAATGGGGAGCTGATTTACAATCGGAGCATGAGCGTTACTTAGTTGAAAAACACTTTAAATGTCCGGTAATTTTATTTGATTACCCAGCCAACATAAAAGCGTTTTATATGCGTTTAAATGATAACACTGAACCAGGAAAAGAAACAGTTCGCGCAATGGATATCCTTTTCCCTGGAATTGGAGAAATCGTAGGAGGTTCTGAAAGAGAAGAACGTTACGACGTTTTAATCGAAAAGATGAAAGCCTTAGAAATAGACGAAGAAGAATTATCATGGTATTTAGACACCAGAAGATTTGGATCGGCTACACACGCAGGTTTCGGACTTGGTTTTGAAAGACTTGTTCTTTTTGTAACTGGAATGACAAACATTAGAGACGTAATTCCTTTCCCGAGAACTCCTGGAAATGCAGAGTTTTAGTAGAAAGTTATTTGTTATTTGTTATGAGTTAAGCGTTAAACCTTAACTCATAATTATTTTAAAAATAAAAACGTTATGAATTATAAGTTATAAGTCAAGCAACTCATAACTTATAACTCATAACTCTTAACCCAAAATATGCTAAAGCAATTTTTAAATTTAAAATTATCTCAGAAATTATCTCCTCAGCAAATTCAGTTGATGAAGTTAATTCAATTGCCTACGCAAGCTTTTGAGCAACGTTTATTAGAAGAAATGAACGAAAATCCAGCTCTAGAAGCTGGAAAAGAAGAAGAGTACGAAGCTGACGAATTTGCTAATGAAGAATACGATGATTATGATGATGCTGAATCGGACAGAATCGAAGCAGACGACATTAACATCGACGAATATTTAAGCGACGACGATACTCCAGATTATAAAACGCAAGCCAATAATTATAGTGATGACGACCAGGAACGCGAAACTCCATTTGCATCGCCTGTTAGTTTTCATCAGGATTTAATTAATCAGTTAAATACTTTTATCTTAAATGACGAAGAACGTGAAATAGCCGAATTCCTTGTAGGAAGCATCGATGATATGGGTTACATACGAAGAAGTATTCCCGATATTGTAGATGATATGGCATTTACACAAGGTATTTATACCGATGAGGCAATGGTCGAAAAAATGCTGAATGTAATTCACGAACTAGAACCTTCGGGCGTTGGTGCACGTGATTTACAGGAATGTTTATTGCTACAATTAAAACACCGAACTCCAACAGAATACGTAGAATTGGCAATTGATATTATCGAAAACCAATTTGATGCTTTTACCAAAAAGCACTACGATAAACTGTTACAAAAATATAATGTTTCGAATGAACAACTTAAAAAAGCAGTTCATGAAATAGAAAAATTAAATCCTAAACCAGGTGGCGCATTTACAGGAAACAATAAAGTTACCGAGAATGTAGTTCCCGATTTTGCGATACGTATTGTTGACGGCGAGCTTGAATTGACCTTAAACGGAAGAAATGCTCCATCGTTACACGTTTCTAAAGATTATCAGGAAATGATGCAAACGTATAAGGATTCCAGAGATAAATCGACAGCTCAAAAAGATGCTGTGCAGTTTATAAAACAAAAACTGGATTCGGCTAAATGGTTTATCGACGCAATCAGACAACGTCAGGAAACATTATTTGTAACCATGAATGCGATTATGCATTATCAGGAAGAATACTTCCTGGATGGCGACGAAACCAAACTAAAACCGATGATTCTTAAAGATATTGCCGATATGGTTGGGTTGGATATTTCGACAATTTCGCGTGTTGCAAACAGTAAATATGTTGAAACTCCTTATGGAACAAAACTGATAAAAGAATTTTTCTCGGAAGCGATGAAGAATGATCAGGGTGAAGATGTATCGACTCTAGAAATCAAGAAGATTTTACAAAATACAATCGAAGAAGAAGACAAAAGAAAACCTCTTCCTGATGATCAGCTTGCTGAAATTCTTAAAGAAAAAGGATACCCTATTGCTCGAAGAACTATTGCAAAATATCGTGAGCAACTTGATATTCCTGTAGCAAGAATGCGTAAAAAAATGTAATTATTTTTTTTACCATTAAGAAATTAAGAAAATTAAAGTTTTAATTCTTCTATTGATTAAACATAAAAAGAAACCCGACAATTAATTAATAATTGTCGGGTTTCTTTTTTGTAATTTCTTTATTTATACTGCTCAGGAATTATTTTTATCTTGAATAAAAACTCATTCTTTTTATCGTTATAACTATAAATAAGAGTGAAATTATTATCTCTAAAATCTTTAAGTCCCGGATTTGCCTTGGCAGTACTTAGCAAACTTTCTTCGATGTTCTTGCTTAAAGCCCCAACATCTGTAGTTTCTTTGTCGTTATTTACTAAGGTTAAATTGTATTGAGCAACTCTTTCCTGAATTAAACTAACGCTATCTAAACGAATTCCTTCCTGAATCGTTAATGGACAATTTTTATTGTACTTATTAACCAATTCCGTCATATGTTTATCGACAGCAGATGGTCCTTTAAAAAAATAATACTGAATCAAATTTGCAGAAATTGCCAGAATCGCCACAATTACAACTGCTATTATTACTTGCGTAATTACTTTTCTTTTCTTGCTTTTTTCCTGCATTATTATTTATTTAGTTATTGTTTCCAGAAAAATAATAAGTCTATTTTTCCTGATTCTTTTTCATGGCATTATAATAAGCTGCACGGCTTAACGGCTCATATTCTTCGGTTTCGCCTAACATAACCAATTTATCATTGTCGGTTTTACGGAAACTATAATTTGCCAGATTTCCTGTTCTTGTACAAACAGCGTGAACTTTAGTTACATATTCGGCTGTAGCCATAAGTCCCGGCATTGGCCCAAACGGATTTCCTTTAAAATCCATGTCCAATCCTGCTACAATTACACGAATTCCCTGATTAGCAAGGTCATTACAAACGGTAATAATTTCGTCGTCAAAAAACTGAGCTTCATCAATCCCGATAACATCACAGCCTTGTGCAAGAATAGCAATATTTGCTGCTGCAGGAACTGGTGTTGAACGAATTTCGTTTGCATCATGCGACACAACCATTTCGTCATGATAACGGGTATCAATAGCTGGTTTAAAAATTTCGACCTTTTGCTTGGCGAATTGAGCTCGTTTTAATCTGCGGATTAATTCTTCGGTTTTACCCGAAAACATTGACCCACAAATAACTTCAATCCATCCAAATTGTTCTTTGTGATTTACTGTATTTTCGAGAAACATTTTGTATTTTTCTACCTTTAAAGATGAATAGTTTTTATTACTTTGTACTGGTAATAAATCAACATAAAAATTCGATACTTTTACGTTTTTTCAAAAGTAGAAAATTTTTATCAAATCAAAGATTCGGGAGCATTAATTTAAAGAAATAAAAAAAATATTGCACAATGTTTCTTTCATTTTTTGATTTTCATCAAAAAGAATACGCATTAATAAACAAGCCTAACACATTATAATTTTCAAACGTTATGAAAAAAAAATTGGAAGCCGATTTAATCAGCATTGCACATCGAATTTTAAAACTTAAAAACAAGTCCGATATCAATCAATTATATCTTGAAACGCAGAAATTATATGAAAAATTGGCCGTTTTGAAATTTATTGATGAAAATTTTGAAGATACCAAACCAACTATTGGTCGTAGCCAAATAGATGCTACCATTGCAACTGCATTTGAAAAAGAAGAAGCAATACAACCAGAAAAAACTATTGTAATCGAAGAACCGATTGCAAAAGAAGAAATCATTGTAAATGAAGTTATAGAAACTCCTATCGAAGAGGTTACTGAACCAGTTGCAGAAGCAGTAATAGAAACCAAAACAGAAGAGGTTATAGAAGACGTTGTTGCAGAAACTGAAGAAGCTATCGAAGAGATTCCTGAGCCAGTTGCAGAAGAAGTAATTGAAACCAAAACCGAAGAGATTATAGAAGAAGTTGTTGCGGAAACCGAAGAATCTATCGAAGATATTCCTGAGCCATTTTTAAAAGAAGTAATCGAAACTGAAGAGATTACAGAAGAAGTTGTTGCGGAAGTTCCTGAACCAATAAAAGCCGAAGAGGAAAAAGTTGAAGAAGTAGTAGAAACTCCAACTCTGGATTTTGCTCCTGCTTTTGAGCTAACTCCTGAAACAGAAGAAGAAACTCCAAAAAAATCAGACGTTGTACATATCTCATTTGAGGATTTAGGTATTGATTATAGTAATGCCCAATTTGTAAAAGTTGATAGTTTTGAAGCCGTATCTCCTACTCCATCAGCTCCAATAGAGTTTAAAGAGAAAAAGAAAGAAGTAGTTGCAAAAGAAACAACTACAACTGCAGTTTTAGAAGAATCCAGACCAGTTTCTTTAAACGAAAAACTTTCAAAAGGATTTCATGTTGATCTTAACGACCGTATTGCATTTACAAAAAATCTTTTCGGGAATAGCCCAGAAGATTACAATCGCGTTTTAAACCAATTAATCACATTTGATAGTTTTGGCGAAGCCAATGAATTTCTTGAAAACATGGTGAAACCAGATTATAACAACTGGGAAGGAAAAGACGAATATGCAGAACGTTTCGTAAGCATTATCGAGAAAAAATTCTCATAAAAAATAAAACACAAATTTCAAGAAAGTATTTTAGAACTTTGACACTCGAGCGATAGCGAAGGACGGATGAAGTAAAGAGTTACTAACTTAAATTGTCTATAAAGGGACGCGGATGATACGGATTTACAAAAGTAAAGCCGCGGATTAAAACTGATTTAAAAACAATCGAAAATAAAATCCGTTTTAATCCGTGTTTTCGCGATAGCGAATCCGCATAATCCGCATCCTTTCGCAAAGAGTTAGATAGAATCATTTGTGTTAACTAAAAATTGATTAAACAGAATTCAGAAAAAATTATGTCTAAATTATATATTGTTCCCACGCCTATTGGCAATCTTGAAGACATGACTTTTCGAGCCATTCGCATTCTTAAAGAAGTAGATTTAATTTTAGCCGAAGATACCCGTACAAGTGGCAAACTCTTAAAACATTTTGAGATTGGCACACATATGTACAGCCATCATATGCATAACGAACACAAAACTACCGAGAGTTTAATTGCAAGATTAAAAGCCGGAGAAACTATCGCCTTGATTTCGGATGCGGGAACTCCTGCAATATCCGATCCTGGTTTTTTGCTTACTCGTGCTTGTGTCGAAAATAAAATCGAAGTAGAATGTTTACCTGGTGCAACTGCTTTTGTTCCCGCATTGGTAAATAGCGGATTACCAAATGATAAATTTGTTTTTGAAGGTTTCTTGCCTGATAAAAAAGGAAGACAAACTCGTTATTTGGCTCTAGCCGAAGAAACCCGAACCATGATTTTGTATGTTTCTCCACATAAATTAGTAAAAACTTTAGCTGAATTTATCACTTATTTTGGTGAAGACAGACAAGTTTGTGTATGCAGAGAATTATCAAAACTACACGAAGAAAATGTTCGCGGAACTGCACAAGAAGTATTGGCACACTTTGAAAAAACAGCTCCACGCGGAGAAATTGTCGTAGTTATTGCCGGAAAAACAATAATAAAAGAACCCAAGAAAAGTAAATTTTCTAAGGACGACAAAGAAGAAGAAGAAGAAGAAGAAGAGAACTAAAAAATAATTTATGCCACAGATTAAAAGATTCTCACAGATTAAAAATTGAACAATTTATATTTTTCAAAAAAAAATCCTTTAAATCCTTTAATCTGTGGCAAAAAAAATTATCTGCAAAACTGAGCAGATGCCAATAAAGCTTAAAACTATGACAATCCAAGCCTTTTTAGAAAAACTAAAACAAACTCCAAACGAAATAACTTTCCCTGAAACTATTGCTGTAATCGAAGAAAATTACACGTTTACACCAACTGCATTCCAGAACGGAACTCAACACAATGCTGCTGGCGAAAACTCAGGTTCTTGTAAATTATTTGCTTTTGCAAAAGCACAAAACCTTTCTAAGGAAGAAACCTTGGCTTGTTTTGGAGCTTTTTATTTTGAAGAAGTTTTAGGAGATCCAAACGGAACCAATCATCAAAACATTAGAAACTTCATCAACTTAGGTTGGGACGGAATTAAGTTTGAAGGTGAAGCTTTGAAACAAAAATAATCCTGAAACCTTTGTCAAAGTTTTAAACTTTGACAAAGGTAAAACCAAATATTTTGCCGCAGATTTCACAGATTAGCACAGATTAAAAAAATCCTTTATCCCGATCCCGAAACGTCGGGACGGGAGTGGCAAAAAAAACATATCAGATTAAACGATTTTTGATTTCTAAAATCTAGAATCTACACTCTAAAATCTAAAATCAACCATGCGTTGGACATTAAAACCAAAACCTTCCGAAGATAAAATCAAACATTTGGCACAAGTTCTAAATGTAGAAGATTTTGTTGCAACACTTTTAATCCAACGTGGTATCGAAACTTTTGAAGATGCTAAGAATTTCTTTCGTCCGTCGTTAGAACATCTACATGATCCGTATCTTATGAAGGATATGGACAAAGCAGTTTCCCGAATAGAACTTGCAATTGCTAATCAGGAAAACATTCTTGTTTTTGGCGATTATGATGTCGATGGTACAACGGCTGTTTCTTTAGTTTCTTCTTACTTAAAATCATACTACCCAAATGTAGCAACTTACATTCCGGATCGTTATGCCGAAGGTTATGGGGTTTCTTTCATGGGAATTGACTTTGCCGATGATAATGGATTTTCGTTAATTATCGCTTTAGATTGTGGTATAAAATCTATCGATCATGTCGCTTACGCAAAAGAACGAAACATAGACTTCATTATTTGTGATCACCACCGTCCTGGGGAATTTCTTCCCGATGCGGTTGCCGTTTTAGATCCAAAAAGAGAAGATTGTTTTTATCCTTATGATGAATTATGTGGTTGTGGTGTAGGTTTTAAATTAATTCAGGCTTTAGGAACAAATCGTAATCAAACTATTGATGATTTATTTCCTTACTTAGATTTGGTTGCAACTGCAATTGCTGCAGATATTGTACCAATGACGGGTGAAAATAGAGTTTTGGCTTATTACGGCTTACAAGTTATTAATAGTGATCCAAGACCAGGAATAAAAGCTTTGGTTCACCAAGTAAAGAAAAAAGTGCTCGACATTACTGATGTTGTTTTTATCATAGCTCCACGAATTAATGCAGCTGGACGAATTAAGCACGGTAATCACGCTGTCGAATTATTAACTGAATTCAACTTTGAGCAAGCACAACAATTTGCATCCGAAATAGAAAAATACAATGCCGACCGTAAGGATCTGGACAAACAAATTACCAAAGAAGCTTTTCAGCAAATAGAAAAAAACCAAGAACAAAATCGCTTTTCGACAGTAGTTTATCAAGAAGACTGGCACAAAGGCGTAATTGGTATTGTAGCTTCCAGATTAATAGAAACGTATTATCGCCCTACACTTGTTTTTACAAAAAGTGGAGATAAATATGCTGCTTCGGCAAGATCTGTAAAAGGCTTTGATGTATATAATGCTCTCGATGCTTGTTCCTCTCATTTAGAACAATTTGGAGGACATATGTATGCAGCCGGAATGACTCTAAAAGAAGAAAATTACCCTGCTTTTAAAGAAGCTTTTGAAAGACAAGTAGAGAAAACTATTCTACCCGAAATGCTAACTCCCGAAATTGAGATCGATGCCGAAATCAATTTTACAGATATTACTCCAAAATTAATTCGAATTTTAAAACAGTTTGAACCTTTTGGACCTCTTAATATGACTCCTGTTTTTATGACCAAAAACATAAAGGATACAGGTTATGCAAAAGCAATGGGTGCAGATGAAGATCACCTTAAACTTTTTGTAAAGCAATCCCGAAGTCTCGGGACCGAAGGAATTTCGGCAATAGGATTTGGTTTAGGTAAAAAATTAGACCTAGCAACTAATCAAAAAACATTTCAAGCCGCTTATTGCATCTCAGAAAACGAATGGAATGGCAACGTTTCTATCCAATTAATGTTAAAAGATATCCAGTAACATGAAAGATAAAGCCAAGAAAAATGACCCATACGCAGCATTGCGTATTAGAGAATTCAATGTCTTTTTATTATTGCGTTTTGCCATGGTTTTTGCTTGGTCTATGCAATTTATTGTAATCGAATGGGAAGTTTATAGTTTAACCAAGGATCCTCTTTCGTTAGGAATTATAGGTTTAATGGAAGTAATTCCTGCAGTTTCTATGGCTCTGTTTGCTGGTCATATTGTAGATCAAAATGAAAAAAAGGGATTATTAGTAAAATGTATTTTAGGCTTTTCGGTTATTAGTTTTGGTTTATTTTTATTAACATGGCCAAAAGTAGTAAGTGGTTTCTCTAAAGATGCTATTTTATATTCTATTTACTTTTTGGTTTTTCTAGGTGGACTAGTAAGAGCTTTTCTAGGCCCAACTATTTTCTCTCTTATATCTTTAATTGTACCCAAAAAATTATACCCAAATGCTGCAACATGGAGTAGTTCGGTTTGGCAAGTAGGTTCTGTTTTAGGCCCTGCAATTGCGGGTTTCTCTATTAACTGGATTGGTGTACATTGGTCTATGTGTTCTGTTTTTGCCTGTTCTCTTTTTGCCTTAATTGCCTTATCACAAATAAGTACCAAACCTATTTTGAATCCAAAAATTGGTGAACCAATCATGGAAAGTTTAAAAGAAGGAATCAAGTTTGTGTTTAACAACAAAACCATCTTAGGTGTATTATCTCTGGATATGGTCGCAGTTCTGTTTGGTGGAGCTGTTGCTTTGTTACCCATATTTGCTCAAGATATTTTAAAAGTTGGCCCAGAAGGATTTGGTATATTAAGAGCCGCTCCGGCAATTGGAGCTTTTATTACGATGCTAATCTCTGCCTACGTTCCTTTGTATAAAAAAGCGGGAATGAAACTTTTGGGTGCTATTTTTGTTTTTGGACTATGCATTATTCTCTTTGGTGTTTCTACCATATTCTGGCTTTCGGTTGCCGCTTTATTTTTAAGTGGTATTGCTGATGGAATTTCGGTTGTTATCCGACAAACCATTTTACAACTAAAAACTCCGGATCATATGCGTGGTCGTGTTGCTGCTGTAAACTCAATGTTTGTAGGTTCTTCTAACGAATTGGGAGCTTTTGAAAGTGGTTTAACTGCTAGATTAATGACACCTGTAATTTCAGTGGTCTTTGGCGGAAGCATGACACTATTAACTGTTTTAGGTTTTGGAATATCGTCCCCAACTTTTAGAAAACTAGATTTACAAAAAGACATGGAAGACCATCAAAACATGTAGTAAATGAAAATAACATTCTTATTCTCGTTTCTTTTTTTGACATTCTTAGCGAATGCTCAAGCATTATATATAAAAACATACGGAAACAAAACTGATACACCAATTATATTCATCCACGGTGGACCAAGTGGTAACGCTACTCTTTTTGAAGGCACTAATACTGCCGAAGAACTTTCTAAAAGAGGATTTTATGTAATTGCATATGACCGTAGAGGCGAAGGAAGATCTACAGATCCAAATGCCACATTTACCTATAATGAAGCCTTTAAGGATTTAAACGCCATTTATAAAACTTATAATCTAAAAAAAGCAACATTACTCGCTCATAGTTTTGGCGGCTTGGTCGCTACACTTTATTCTGAAAAATATCCTGAAAAAATTAATTCTCTAATTCTTATCGGAGCTTTATTTTCACAACAAAAAACATATAATCATATTCTGGATTCTGTCAAAAAAATCTACACTAAGAATGATGATTTAGCTATGCTTGATAAAGTTTCTCATGTAGAAAAACTTGACAAAAATTCTGCTGAATATAGAAAAGGTTGCTTCGAACTGGCTGGAGAGAATAATTTCTTTAAAATGCCAAAACCTACAACTGAATCTAAAGCATTATATCATCAATATGAAATAAGTGATTTTTATAAAACGAATATTCGAAATAAAAATGCTCCTCTGTTGTTTTATAAAAATGAAAAGCAAAACAATATTGATACAAAACCTATTCTTCAGAAATTAAAAATAAAAGGAATGCCTATTTATGCTATATATGGAAAGCAGGATGGTATTTTTTCGGTTTCAGAAATCGCTGCTTTAAAGAATATTGTTGGCAAACAAAATTTCGTATCTATCGAAAACTGCTCTCATTATTTATTTGTAGACCAACAAAAAGAATTTCTAGATAGCATTTATAAGTGGCTTAAATAAATCAGGCAATTTTTAAATCATTTAGTTCAGTTATATAAAACCATATAAGTTATATAAGTTCATTTAAGCTTTACGCAAATAAGCTTCGTCTTATATTTTCTTATATAACTTATATGGTTCATTCCCCCTTTTTAATGCAATAATTAAGAATGTTGATCAAAACTCACCTAATCTAATTTTAGGCTATTTATTTCGTTAACAAAAATTAACCTATTTTATGATTTTTTTATTTAGAATTAATATAAATAATAATTATATTTGTTTCTATAATCGAAGAACATGAGAGAAATAGAACAAATATATCATAACGACTTTGGAATTTCCTTTTATTGGAAAAACCATAATGAGACCCTTTTTGACAAAATACAACTGATTTTTAAAGAAACAGGGTTCTACTTTTCAGTATCTGAACTAAAAGATTTTGATGATTTAATCGAAGATAGTTTGCTTACAAATGCATGTTGTGATGAATGTACTTTAAAAAACAAATGCCATAAGTTTTTGCTAAAAACTCCTTGTACCCAAATAGATTTGGCTGTTTCGATGGACGAACTAAAAGCGATTGAAGATTTGGTAAAAGGTTCTTTATTTAAAATTGAACTTGAAGAATATGTTTACGGAGTTGGCTTAAATTAAGACAAATTCTCTAATTTTTAACATCAATGCTTTCATAATTAAATATATTTTGATTTTATTCAAAAAAAAGTATATTTACATTAATGAAAAATACCAGTACGCTTTTTATCCTTTTATTTTTAGTTGTTTTATTATCTAACTGCAGCAATAAATCCGATGAATATATTGATCCCCGCGGAACCGATTATGCAGGCTCCGAAAGCTGCATACAATGTCATCAAGCCGTATATCAAAAAGCAATACAAAGTTCACACTATAAAGCAACCGCAGCAGCTATAAAGGGGAATGTTTTAGGTAATTTTAGTTCTGGAGACCATGTTTTTGTTTACGATAAAAACACCAAGATGGTCATGGAAGAACGAAATGATAGTCTTTATCAGGTTTTATACAAAAACGGAAAAGAAGTTGAAGCCCGCAAACTCGAAATAGTTTTTGGAACCAAACACGCTCAAACTTCCGTATTCTGGCGCAATAACAACACATACGAATTGCCTCTTTCCTATTATACATCTGTTCATAGTTGGGCAACAAGTCCAGGGTTTTCGGCTGAAAAACCTTATTTTGACCGAAAGGTGGTCAAAGATTGTTACGCATGCCATAGCTCTAATATAAGCAGCAGAAATGTAGATCAAAACTCTAAAGACAAGAACTTTCTGTCTATGGATGTAGAAGATGTGATTAATAAAAAAACAATCGTTTATGGTATTGATTGTGAGCGTTGCCACGGACCTGCCAAAGAACATGCTAACCAACACTTGAAATTTCCAGACTTAAAAGTTGCAAAAAACATTGTTACCTATAAATCATTATCCAGACAACAAAAATTAGACGCTTGTGCATTATGTCATTCTGGAAATGACGGAATGAAAATAAAATCCAGATTTGACTTTAAACCCGGAGACAATCTTTCGGAGTATTTTAGAAGTTCGCATAGCCCAACCGACACAACCGATTTTGATGTGCACGGGAACCAATTTAAGTTATTACTACAAAGTAAATGTTTTACAAAAAGCGAAACCATGGATTGTATTTCTTGTCATAATCCACATGAAAATGCAACAAAAAACTTAGCTACATACTCAAAAATATGTATGAGTTGCCATAACACGGTAAAACACAATACGACAACAATTAAAACAATCTCCGATAACTTACTAAAAGATAATTGCATAGAATGCCATATGCCGAAAAAACCATCGGGAGTAATTAGCTTCCGACTTTCTAAAGCATCCAAAGACTCCAACTATATGTTAAGAACACATAAAATTGCTATTTACCCGACTAAGAAAAAGTAATTATTAGGTAGCTTTAAACATATAAGTCATTTAAGAAAATATAAGATTTAGAATACTTGCATTAAATGAACTTACATAACTTAAATGGTTCACTCTTACCCAATCTACTTAAACAATTTAAGAGAATATAAACTTTTGAATACTTGTTATAATCAAACTTAAGTAGTTAAACGAACAAGGCAATTATTTCCCGAATTCTTTTAGTTCAAAAGTTTCACCGTCGAAAACACCGTAGGTAAAATATCCTATCCAATCTCCTAGGTTAACATAATTAGAATCCTCACCTACAGAAATAATCATAGGCAAATGACGGTGACCAAAAACAAAGTAATTATAATGTTTGGTTTCTAGTTTACGTTTAGCATACAATACCAACCATTCGTTTTCTTCACCTAAGAATTTCACGTCTTCGTCGCCAGAAATCAATTTATTTTTTACAGATAAATATTGTGCTAATTTTACACCAACATCTGGGTGGAGCCAACGAAAAATCCATTTTGAGAACGGATTTGTAAAGACTTTTTTCATTCTTTTATATCCTTTATCTCCAGGACCTTTTCCGTCGCCATGACCAATCAGGAATGTTTTACCTCCAAAAGTAAATTCTGCATTATCATGATAAACAGGAATATTAAGTTCAGTCTGAAAATAGTCACTCATCCATAAATCATGGTTCCCTACAAAGAAATATACTGGGATTCCGCTATCACGAATTTCTGCCAATTTACCCAAAACACGAATAAATCCTTTTGGCACAACAGTTTTATACTCGAACCAAAAATCGAATAAATCACCTAATAAAAAAATTGCTTCAGCATCTTTTTTTACCTCATCAAGCCACGCAACAAATTTTTGTTCGCGGGGAAAACTTAACTCAGGTGTTGGTGCTCCAAAATGTTGATCGGAAGCAAAATATACTTTTTTATTATTGGGTAATTGCATGAAAATAGATTTCGATTACAAATTATCGCTTGCGTACCATTCAGCAAATGATGATTCAGTTTCTTGAAGTTTTAAAGAGAAAAGAGAGATATTTGTTGGCAATCTTTTGATAATTCTTTCAGAAAAATCAACAACCATATTTTCACTTGTTGGCTGATAATCAACCAAAATTACGTGATGTCCACGGTTTTTTAATTCCTTTGCTAATTCTATATGTGGTGTCGTTTCATTAAAAACGGTAGCATGATCAAACTGATCAACGATTTCTTCTTTTACAATTTTCTTTAGATCCGAAAAATCAATTACCATTCCATGCTTTACATTATCACGGTCTGTAATTGGAGAACCAATAACTGTTACAGACAGTTTATAACTATGTCCGTGAACATTTTTACATTTTCCATCATATCCGTAAAGCGCATGTCCTGTTTCGAAACTAAATTGTTTTGTAATTCTGATATTACTCATCGAGTTGTATTTTAGATTGCAAATTTACAAAATTAAAAACCGTTTTTTTCTCTTTTTTTGGCTCTACTATACATCCAATAGGCAACTCCTACTAAAATCACAAACGGAATAAAGGAACCTATAACTACTCCTATTTGATAACTGGCATCGGGAGCAGACTTGATTTTCTCTGCAACGTCCACTTTAAGAGCGAATAAAACAATATTCATATTTATTAATTTTTAAATTGTGCCAAGGCTTTCTTTGTAAAATCAGACAAAACTAATTTTCCTGAAATACGAGCGCGTTCAGAAAGTAATGAATCCCAATTTTCTGTTCCTTCCCAAATAACTTTCTTCATCTCAACCAATGCATCAGGATTATAACTTGCTAATTTTAAAGCAAAATGAGATAATTCTTCGTCCAACTCTAGTTCATTTTCAAGCACTTTGGCAAAAAGACCTTTATGGTTTGCCCAAATTGCCGATTTCCATTCGTGAGCAGCAAGAGTCATCTCAGTCATTGCCGTTTTCCCTATTTTTCTAGAAACAGCTGGTTCTATAACAAAAGGTCCAATCCCTATTGCAAGTTCAGAAAGTTTAACAGAACTGTCTTGCGTTGCAAAAGCATAATCACAAGCAGCAGCAATACCAACTCCACCTCCAACAACTTTGCCCTGAATACGCCCTATAATTATTTTAGAACAATTGCGCATAGCATTGATAAGATGTGCAAATCCTAAGAAAAACTCGATTCCCTGTTCTTCATTTTCAACTGCTAAAAGTTCATCAAAAGAAGCTCCTGCACAAAAAGCGCCACTTCCCTCACTTCTTAAAATAATAACTGTTACAGACTTATCTTTACTCAAATTATCAATTTCCTTAGTTAGTTTATTAAGCAAAGTTCTAGGAAAAGAATTACTAGCCGGATGACCAAACTCAATAGTTGCTATTTTATTTTGGATTATGGTATGAAGTAAACCATTTTGATTTTCTGAACTCATATTGTTGTTTTTATTGTAAAGTTACGGTTTTGAAGAATATTTTCAGTCGATACTATTTGAAATTTGTTTTTTGATAATTAATTGACTTTATTTGCAATCACTTTGGGGGATTAGCTCATTTGGCTAGAGTGCTTGCCTGGCAGGCAAGAGGTGACCGGTTCGAATCCGGTATTCTCCACAAAATAAAATAATAAACCCTTGTAAATTAGTTTTTACAAGGGTTTTCTTTTTTTTTGTAATACTCTAAAAATCACTAACATATATTCAAACTTATTCTTTTACTTTAAAACCTTATTGTGGTCCTTGCTGATTTAAACTAGCTCTACTTTTGCAAAAAATTTATAGCAAATACAAAATGCTATCTATTTATAAAGAAGCTAAAGGCTTTTTTAGCTAAAAAGAATCACAATTATGGAAATGTTAGAGAACTTAGATCCTTTGCTCCGCGCCTTTTGGTTTGTTGCTATACCTACAAGTGTAATTTTTATTATTCAAACTATTCTATCATTTATTGGTGCTGACTCCTTTCATGGGCTTGATGCTGATTTTGATACTGATTTAGGAGGTACTGACGAACAGTTTCATTTATTCTCTTTGAGGAATTTAATTAATTTTCTCTTAGGTTTTAGCTGGACAGGAATTTCCTTTTATGCAACCGTACCTAATAAAACTTTAATTGTCATTTTAGCTCTATTGGTCGGAATTGTGTTTGTCTTTTTGTTTTTCATAATTATCAAACAACTACAAAAATTAGCCGAAGACAATTCTTTTAAAATCATAAATACATTAAACAAAACTGCCGAAGTTTATTTGATCATTCCCGAAAGTAAGAAAGGAAAAGGTAAAATTATGATTAGTGTAAATGGTGCGTTTCACGAATTAGAAGCAATGACCGAAAAGAATACAATTGCATCTGGTGCAGTCGTAAAAGTCGT
Source organism: Flavobacterium sp. AJR (assembly GCF_002156885.1). Lineage (NCBI taxonomy): Bacteria > Pseudomonadati > Bacteroidota > Flavobacteriia > Flavobacteriales > Flavobacteriaceae > Flavobacterium > Flavobacterium sp. AJR. The sequence goes on from NZ_NCWQ01000031.1 coordinate 59,118, forward strand.
AAAAATAGAAAACGATAATATTCTAATAGTAGAAACAATTTAATTTAATAAACATGATGACACCAATGATAATCATAGTCGTTGCAGCTGTAGTTTTATTTGCAACAATCTCAGCATTAGTATCGAGATACAAACGTTGTCCATCTGACAAAATATTAGTCATTTACGGGCGTACTGGAGGTACATCAGCAAAATGTGTTCACGGTGGAGGTGCTTTTATCTGGCCAGTAATTCAAGACTATGCATTCTTAGATTTAAAGCCTTTATCAATCGAGGCAAACTTAACAAATGCTTTAAGCCGCCAGAACATTAGAGTAGATGTTCCTTGTCGTTTTACAATTGCTATTTCTACTGAATCTGATAGTATGAATACTGCTGCAGAAAGACTTTTAGGATTATCATCTGAACAAATTCAGGAATTAGCCAAAGATATTTTGTTTGGTCAATTACGTTTGGTAATTGCAACAATGACTATTGAAGAAATTAACTCTGACCGTGATAAATTCCTTGATAATATTTCTAAAAACGTTGATAGTGAACTGAAAAAAATCGGTTTAAAATTAATCAACGTAAACGTTACCGACATTAAAGATGAATCGGGTTATATTGAAGCATTAGGAAAAGAAGCTGCCGCAAAAGCAATTAACGAAGCCAAAATTAGTGTCGCTGAACAAGAAAAAATAGGAGAAACAGGGAAAGCACTAGCTGACAGAGAAAAAGACACTCAAATAGCCGAAACTCACAGAGATAGAGATGTAAAGATTGCTATTACCCAAAAAGACAGAGAAATTAGTATTGCAACTGCTGCAAAAGATGAAACCATCGGAAAAGCAGAAGCAGACAGAGATACCAGAGTAAAAACATCCGAAGCTAATGCGATTGCTATAGAGGGAGAAAACCAAGCAAGAATTGCTATTGCAAATTCAGAAGCACTTCGTAGAGAAAAAGAAGCAGAATCACTACGTATTGCAATTACTGCCGAAAAAGTACAACAAGCAAAAGCTCTGGAAGAATCTTATGTAGCAGAACAAATAGCCGAATTAGCACGTTCAGAAAGAGAACGCTCTACACAAATTGCAAACATTGTAATTCCTGCTGAAATTGCTAAACAAAGAGCCATTATAGAAGCACAAGCTGCTGCAGAAACGATAAGAGAAAATGCAAAAGGAGAAGCAGATGCGATTTTTGCTAAAATGGAAGCTGAAGCAAAAGGACTTTTTGAGATTTTAACGAAACAAGCAGAAGGTTACAAAGAAGTTGTGGCTGCAGCTGGTGGAGATCCAAGTAAAGCATTCCAATTACTGTTATTAGAAAAACTACCAGAACTAGTAAGAATACAAGTTGAGGCTGTTAAAAATATTAAAATTGATAAAATTACTGTTTGGGATTCTGGCAACGGACAAAATGAAAACGGTAATTCATCTACCGCGAACTTTGTTTCAGGAATGATGAAAACTGTTCCTCCCTTAAACGACTTGTTTAATATGGCAGGATTAAATTTACCAACATATTTAAAAGGAATAGACAATCCTGAAGAACATTTAGAAAAAAAGAACGAAGAGTAAAATCGTGTATATTTAAAAATAATAGGGTTCCACTTTAATTAAAGCGGAACCCTATTTAATTTTATTATTATTCTGAAATAATAAGTCTATCTATATTTTTAATAATTGTCGATTTATCTGCTGTTGTGTTGGCTAGTTTTAAAGCTGTTTTAAAATGTTGCAACGCTTTCTCATTATCGATATCTGTGTATAGATTACCTAATAACGAATAGTAAAAATGATTATCTAAGAGATTTAATTTTTCTGCTTCTTGTATCGCTACTGCTTTTCCATTAGTTTTTGCCAAAGCATAAGTTCTGTTTAAAGCTGCAATTGGCGAATATTCCAGAATCAATAAACTATTATATAATTGCAGAATATTCTCCCATTTTTCGGCTGTGTCTTCTTTATGAGTATGCCAATACCCTATTCCTGCCTCAAGATGATATTTTGATATTTTATTTCCAGTTGAGGATTTACTTAAATACTCTTCTCCTTTATTTATTAATTCTTTGTTCCAGAGAGTTTCATCCTGATCTTCATATAAAATCGTTTCGTCATTTTCGTTCATTCTAGCTTCAAATCTCGAAGAATGAAAACACATCAACGCAAATAAAGCATTTACCGCTGGTTTATTGGTCCCTTCGTTTTCGATAAGCAAATAACACAATCGCATTGCTTCGATACAAAGGTCTTTACGCAAAATCGTATTCTGGGAAGTCGAATAATACCCTTCAGAAAACAATAGATATATCGTTGTTAAAACAGTATCTAATCTTTTATCAATCTCATTTAAAGAGGGTTGTTCAATTTTTATTTGCTCTGTTTTTAGCTTGTCTTTCGCTCGATTTATACGTTTATAAATAACCTCTTTATTAGTCAAAAAAGCATCGGCAATCTCTTGGATTCCAAAACCACAAAGCAAATTTAGCGCAAGCGCAACCTGCGATTCAGACGAAATACAAGGATCACAAACCGTAAAAATCATAGCAAGCTGACTATCTATAATATTTTTGCTAGATAAATCTATCTCGATTTCTTCGGCTTTGGGAGCATTATGTTTTATCTCTACCGAAAGTTTTTGCTCGAAAAGAGCATCACGTTTTAAATAATTCTTGGTTTTATTTTTGGCAACCGTATAAAGCCAAGCAGTCGGGTTTTCGGGAATTCCTTTTAAACTCCACAATTCGGTAGCCGAAAGAAATGTATCACTCACAATATCTTCCGCAATTTCGATATGATTAATCCCAAATAAATAACAGAGTACCGAAACTATTTTTCGATACTCTGTTCTAAATAAATGTGGCAAAAGCTGATTGTCTTCCATAAAATCAAATCCTGATGCTTTTATAAAACACAAAAGCATTTTTAATTTTTAATTAATGGCCTTCAAAAACAACAGCCATACGAATTTCTACATTTCCGCCCCATAAAAGGATTGGGCAACCTTTGGCAACTTCTACTGCCTCGTCATAATTAGCTACTTTAATCATAATTAAACCACCTATTGCTTCTTTAATTTCCACAAAAGGTCCATTAGTTACATTATTATTTTGCTTCACAACTCTACCTTCACCATCCCAGCGTTGTAGAGGTCTAGCCAATTTATCCTGAGCAGCGATTCCGCCTAACCAATCTTGCCATAATTTAATTGATGATTGCATTTCTTCTGGCGAAGGCTGAATTTCTTTGGTTATGCTATCTCTTCTAAATATCAATACAAATTCTTCCATTTCTTATTATTTTACTATTATTGAATCGTTTAATTAACCTCCAAATTGTCCAACTTGATAGGTACCTACTCCATATGGAAATGCAAGATTAATACGATTCCATGTATTGATTGTTGTAATTGCCATCGTTAAATCGATTAAATCTTCATCTGAAAATTGACTTTTTACTTCGTTGTAAACTGAATCTGGCACTTCGCATTTTGTTAATGCTTCCGCCCAGGCCAGTGCTGCTCTTTCTCTCTCAGTATAATACGGAGTCTCACGCCAAGCACTCAAACCATATATACGTTGCTCTGTTTCTCCTTTGGCACGCAAATCTTTAGAATGCATATCCAGACAATAAGCACAACCATTAATTTGTGATACTCTAAAGTAAACCAATTCCAATAGCATTTCTTCTACTGCCGATTTTTTTAAATATGCCCCAATTCCAAAAAGTGGTTTTAATGCGCTTTGTCCTTTTTCCTGAATGTTAATTCTTGATTCCATTTTGTTTAAATTTTTAATTGTTATACCCTAATAACAATCGAACTTTCAGAATTGGACATATTAAATAAAATATTTTTCATTTATTTTAAAAATAAATACCAAACAACTGAAATACAATTATTTATATCTTAAAATTATTTAAATATTTCTGTTAAAAAAACTACAAGTTTGAGAATGAAAATTTCATTAAGTTGTTTTATCAAATATGTTAAATAATTATTATTTTAGATTTGTCTTTAAATTTCTAAACAATATTTTAATTCTATTAAATATGAAAAAAATCTTAAGTTCTTTATTAATTGCTGTAGTGTTTTTTGCAAATGCACAAAACAAGGTACAAACTTCAAAAATTTTGATTAATAATGTTAATATTTTCAATGGGAAGGATAACAAAATTAAGAAAGGGAACATCTTGATAGAGAATAATTTAATTAAAATTATTTCTGAGCAACCTATAGCAACAGATAAAAGTGGGGCAACTAAGATCATTGACGGCCAGGGAAAATATGTTATTCCGGGTTTAATTGATGCACATTCACATATGATGATTGAGTCTATCTCACAAGCAAAAGCAATGACTTCTGAATTTGCTTATTTGGCATTGTTTGCTGCACATTGTTCAGAAAAACAATTGTTGAGAGGATTTACTACAGTTAGAGATTTAGGAGGAGGTGCTTTAGTATTGCATAAAGCGATTGATGAAGGCTTGGTTATTGGTCCTCGAATTTTTGCGAGTGGTGCTTTTATATCTCAAACTGGTGGGCATGGTGATTTTGGGATGCCTACGGATGTTCCTAGAAAAACAGGAGAATTATCTTATCCTGAATTGAACGGGATGGCTGCCATTGCCGATGGTGAAGATCAGGTATTACTCCGTAGTCGTGAACAATTACGTCAAGGTGCTACACAATTAAAATTGATGGCTGGAGGTGGGGTTGCTTCTAATTATGATCCATTGGATGTTACTCAGTATACAGAAGCCGAATTTAAAGCTGCTGTAGTAGCTGCTGAAAATTGGGGAACTTATGTTACAGTTCATGCTTATACCCCACAAGCTATAAAAACGGCTATAAAAGCGGGAGTAAAATGTATTGATCATGGGCAGTTAGCTGATGATGAAACAGCAAAATTAATGGCCGATAAAGGTATTTGGTGGAGTTTACAACCTTTTTTAGATGATGAAGAAGCAATTCCTTTTCCTGCGGGATCCAGTAATAGAAAAAAGCAACTGGAAATGACACAAGGAACAGATAATGCTTATAAACTTGCAAAAAAATACAAGATTAAAACAGCTTGGGGTACGGATTGTTTATTTGATTCTTCTTTAGCGATGAAACAAGGAAAGCAACTTTCAAAAATGACCAGATGGTATACCCCTTTTGAAGTGCTTAAAATGGCTACGTATGACAATGCTCAATTATTAGCAATGAGTGGTAAAAGGAGTTCATATCAGGAAGGAAAATTAGGAGAAATATCTGAGGGAGCTTATGCAGATTTAATTGTAGTAGACGGTAACCCAATTGAGAATATTCGTTTGATTGAAGACCCCGATAACAACTTTAAAATAATTATAAAAGATGGAAAAATATATAAGGATATATTAAACAAGTAATAAAAAATGTCTGATTATTGCTTAATAAATTAAAAAAAATAAATTGATAAGTCACTAATGTTTTATTGACATCTTTAATTAGTACTGTTAGAAAGCTAAATTTAGTACTGTTGTTATAGTTGATTTTTAGGATATTTATTATTAAAAATTCCTCTTTCAATTTATTATCAATAGTTTGATTTAATGTCTTTTTAGGTGAAAAAAAATATTGTTTTTTTTAGAGATTTAATTACTTTTATATTAAACTTTTAAGATGAAGACAATAAACTATAGTTATGGAGCTGAATTTAATTTGATAGATGTCTTAGCCGAGGCTATGGGAGGTTCTGTTAAAGGAGATTTTATTAAAGGGGATAATGAGTTGTATGAAGGTACCCATTTTGTTATGCCATTTGATAATAGAGTATCAGCCTTGTTAATAGATGCTAACTATAAAGAAAGTGCTTTATTGGAATATAGAAGTGGAGTTGATTATTTTGTTGGAATGTATTTTCATGTTATTAAGGATGACATAAATTTTATCCAGAAGGATGAATCCACTTTAGTAGGGAAACAAGATTATAATTTATTAATTGTGGATAGTTTATTAGATTTTGACTATGTAGTTGATGCTGGAGTCAATACATATGTTGTGTGCATCTTTATTTATAAAAGCGCACTTAAAGAGTATATGGATAAAGTTCCAACATTAAAATCATTATCTAAAGATGTTTTTAATGTCGAAAAAAATACAATTATAAGTATGGATCGTATGAATATTGAAAGTTCGATTTTAATAAATGATTTTAGAAAAATACCATACGATAGTCCATTATTTGAACTCTATTTCAAAGGCTTAATTTATAAATTAATTGGTAATTATCTGGAACAATTATTGACCAAAAAGTTTATTATTAGCAAGGTAATGGGAGATGATGTAAAGAGTATTATTGCATCTAAAGTTACACTTTTGGAGTCAATAGATGGAGTTTTTCCTGGAGTTGAATTTTTAGCGAAGCAAGCATTTATGTCTCCATCGAAATATAAAAAATTATTTACTAAAATTTCGGGATTAAGTCCGGGGGCTTTTTTTTATAGTAATAAATTAGTACGTGCCAAAGAGTTACTCGAAACTGGACAATATACAGTTAGTGAAGTTTCGGATAAATTGAATTATGCAAATATTTCTTATTTAGCCAAACGATTTAATAGTAAATACGGAATTTTTCCAAAGGAATATCAAAGTTTATTGTAAAAATTATTTATGAGTGAATTAATACCAGAGTTTAAACATATTTATTCTTTGACCCCAGAATGGCGACAAAAATTTGTTGATTATTTGGGCGGAGCCATTGTAAATCAAACTATGTATTTTTCTCCTGAAACGGCAAGTGGTTCTAGTTATTTTTTAGAAATTTCCCCTGATGTATCTGTTGTTACTATTGACTCAGTTCTAAACAGACCGATTCGGTTTACACGTTTGCCTTCTGAGGATGATTTTTGGATTGTATATTATGATTTGAGTGATAGTTATAGTAAGCACATTGTTGAGGATGTAAATCATAAAATAGGGTATAAATCAAAACTTAATTTTGGTATAGTAGATAATAAGATTGGAAGCTCCTATTTGGCTACCGTTGGAGATCGGTTTTATTCATTAAGACTATTTATCCGTAAATCATATATTAAAACATTTTTTTGCGATGGCGAATTTGAACAAGATTTTAAAGATGTCTTTGATGATAAAAAAAAGAAAATGTTTTTTTATGGACATATTGATAGCCGAAGCAAAGTGATATTACACAGTTTGAAGCAAAAGAATATTAATAGTTCTAATTATGAATTTATATTAAAAGGAGCAGTCTTTACTTTATTAGGTTATTTAATAGAAAGACTAAATTCTAAAATGCCCAGTGCAGGGTCGCATTTAGAAAAAGATATTGCTGCTGTTATGTTGAGTCAACAACATTTATTATCCAATCTTTTATTTCCATTTCCAGGAATAGAATTTTTGGCAAATAGTGCTAATATGTCCCCTACAAAATATAGGACTTTATATAATACTATATTTGGTACCAGTCCCGCACTATTTTTTAAGAATGAAAAATTATTATTAGCAAAAGAGTTGTTGGAAAGTGGTGATTTTAAATTTGTAGCTGATGTGGCTTTTGAGTTAGGTTACAATAGAACAAGTTATTTTTCTTCTATCTATAAAGATTATTTTGGTGTTTTACCCAATACTGTACTTAAATAGTTTAATGGGCTAAATTATATTTTAACAAATGATATTGGTTCCCGATTACGTCACGTAATCGGGAACTTTTTTTTGTTTCATGAGTGAACCTTTGTTTTATGATGTGTAACTTTTTATGTTGATTTTATGGTTCTGTGTGGTACTCAGAAAGAACGGTGGTAATATACTTTTGCAAAGTACTTTTAATACTATTATTTACTGAAAAATTAACAAAGTATTGATTTTGTTAAAAGTTACAAGTGAGCTAAGACTAATTTGTAAAGATAAATAATGAGCGTAACAATAATACCACTTATAGAGCATGAGCAATATATGGTTAATGGATATTTAGTATATAAAGATGCACTCAGAAATTGGGCTTGCAAACATGACTTATCTGCTAACGAACATGAAGCTTTTAAAATCTATGAAAAAATGATTATTAATGAATCCATTTCAAAGATTAAAGGAAGCTATATATGTGAATTTACAAATTTAAAATTCACAATTAAGCATATAGATGATTACTCATTAAATAAAATATCAATTTAAAATTTAATCTATTTATACAAAAGATATTTTGTTTCTGAATAATTTGTTAGCATCCTGTCTATAAATTAATAAGCAACTATATATAGAATCTATTTAAAAGTGATTATTAAAGAGGATTTAGGGATATAAAATCAGATTTTTAAAATGAAAACAGTTACATATAACTATAACTCATCACTCAATTGGGTTGATGTATTAGCGGATGAAAAGGGAGGTTCTCTTGAAGGGAATTTCATTAAAGGAGATAATGAAATGTTCGAGGGTACTCATTTTTTCTTACCGATAGAAGATGGTATTACTGCTATGTTGCTTGATGCAAGTTATAAAGAAGAGGTATTGCTAAAATATCGTAACGATAATAATAATTTTATTGGGTTGTATTTTTACCTAACTAATTTGGATGTTGATTTTATTTTGGATAATCAAACTACCTTACTTGGAAAATTAAATTACAATTTAGCTGTTGTTGATTCTTCTATAGACATGGATTATATTGTAAAAAAAGGAACTAGAATATTTGTTATTTGCATCTTATTTGAGAAAGGTACTTTAAAAAAACATTTTTCCAAAATAACTCCCATTGTTGATATTGTTCTTGATAGCAAAAAAAACACAGTTATCCGTTTGGATCGAATGGGAGTTGAAAACTTGATTTTGATAAATGATTTTAGAAAAATATCTTATGATAATAGCTTGTATAAAATCTATTTTAAAGGGCTAGTATATGGATTAATTGGTAATTATCTTGAGAAACTAAATACTAAAAAAATTGTTATTGATAAAACAATTACTACAGATATAAAGAATATTATAGCTTCTAAAGCAATGTTGCAAAACAGTATCGAAGGTCCTTTTCCTGGAGTGAATTTTTTGGCAGAGCAAGTTGCTATGTCACCTTCAAAATATAAGATACTTTTTGCTAAAATATGTGGCATAAATCCAGGTACTTATTTCTATAATAATAAATTAAATAGGGCCAAAGAATTGCTGGAAACGGGGAAGTTTACTGTGAATGAAGTGGCTCATAAATTAAATTATGCGAATGTTTCTTATTTGGCAAAACGATTTAATGAGATGTATGGAGTTTTTCCTAAAGAGTATCAAAATTTATTTTAAAAAGAGCAAATGGATATTACAATACCAGAATTTAGACATACTTTATCATTAAAGTCTGGATGGCAGCAAGATTTTGTTGAGGGATTAGGATGTACAATAATTGATAATAAGCGATTGAATTTTCCTGAGAGAGTAGCTAGTGGTTCTGGTTATTTTTTAGAAATTTCTCAGGATGTATCTGTGTTTATTGTTGATTTAGTGTTAAATGAACCTATGAGGTTTACAAGAATACCATCTCAGGAAGATTTTTGGATTGTTTATTATGATATGAGTAACAACTTTAGTAAACACTTTATTGATGGCATAAAACATAAAATAGGATATAAATCAAAACTTGGATTTGCAGTTATCGATAGTAATCATAAAAGCACGTATGTTTCTTCGGTTGGAGAGAGGGTATATTCTTTGAGGTTGTATATTCGTAAATCGTTTATTAAAAATTATTTTCAAGACGCTCTCTTGGGGCAAGATTTCAAAGATGTTTTTGATGACAAGAGCGGTAAAATGTTTTATTATGGACATATAGATAGCAGGAGTAAAGTTGCATTATATAATTTGAAACAGCAAAGCATGGACGATGCGAATTTCGAGTTTTTATTAAAAAGTATGACTTATAAGCTCTTCGGTTATTTTGTTGAGCGATTAAATTCTAATGAATCCAGTACAGGGCTATTTTTAGAAAAAGATGTAAATGCTATTATGAAGGCACATGAATATTTATTAACGGATCTTTTATTGCCTTTTCCAGGGGTAAAATTTTTAGCTGAAAAGGCAAATATGTCAACATCAAAATTTAGAAATTTATATAAAAACATATTTGGTGTGAGTGCTGTTTCTGTTTTTAAAAATGAAAAATTAATATTGGCTAAAGAGTTGTTAGAAAGTGGAAACTTTAAATTAATTAGTGATATCGCTTATGAATTGGGATATAATAAGACATCATATTTTTCTTTGGTCTATAAAAGATATTATGGACACTTGCCTCATACTGTTTTTAAGGCAAAAATAGATTAATGTTTGTTGTCTATATTTTACATAGCGTAAATTATCATGGATGAGTTGATATTTATTGATTAGCTATTTAGAGTGTTTTTGGTTCTTTTGTGCTGTTTTTTTAAATTAATTAGAACTGTTTTAGTATGTCTATATGTTAATTTTATCTCATAAATTATTTAAAGACTTTTGGAGTTTTATATAAATTTCGAAATATTTTGGGATATTTTTAAAATATAAAGTATGAAAGAAATAAAACATTACTATTCATTAAGCTCTCAATGGCAACATAGTTTCGCTAATGCAATAGGAGTAAAAATTTTTGATAATAAAATAATAATTATCCCGGAAACACTTGGGAAGGGATATATTTATTTTGCAGAAGTTACAAATGGAGTTTCAGCTCTCTTTAAAGATTATACGCTAACTAGTCCGATAAAGATTAGGAAATTTATGTCTGAAGAGGAATTTTACATTTTGCATTATACTCCAGCTCGGAATGAAGATTTGAATTTTGGAACTGAAGATGTTATAAATTTAGATTTGTCTATTTTGAACAATCAAGCTGAAGAGTTATATGAATCAGATGTTAATGAGAGAATGTTTGGTTTTAGTTTGTTTATTGATAAAAAGATTATGCACGATTTTGCAGGTAAAATGCCTCATTTTGAATTAATTAATAAAAAACTCAATAATACAGAAGGCTCTTATTATGGTTGTATTGATAGGAATAGTTTGATGTTGATTCTTTCTTTGAAAAAGAAATCTATATTTCATAGCTCGTTTGACTATTATCTGAAAGGTATTTCTTATAAGTTGTTGGCTAATTTTTTAAGTTGTACTATAGATTTAACTTCCATGTAATAGCTCTGTTTTGATGATTTTAAAGGTGATCATTAATAGTATATTTGATTGATTGTTTTACATTTTTTTTAGGTTTATTGTTTCCCGATTATGTAAAGTGGTCGGGTTTTTTTATTAAGTAATGGAATAGATGTGTTAGCTTGTGATGAATTGTGTGTTAACAATCAAAAAAACGAATAGGTTTATAGTTTGTTTATTTTGCTTTATAGTGGCAAATGATAAGCTTATTTTCTTGGAGAAAGAAGTTTGTGCTAAGAAGTTACTAAGGAGCTTAATAATTCTGTTGTACGTATAAGATGAATATTTAGAAAGATAATAAAATTCTATTTGGGTTTTATTTGGTAGTTTGTCATTCTTCTCAGATAGGATTAATTTTTCCGATTTTAGTTATCAGAGTTTTAAAATTACAGAATCTTTTCTTTGATAATCATTACTTCTCTTGATATACCTTTTCATGATGATTTTATAAATTTATGTGGTAGTAGTGAAAAAGACTGTTGTTATAATTTTGTTTCATATTTTAAATAAATAGAATGAAAATGAAGAAATTAAATTTATTTATAACAGTTATGTTGTGCTGTTATTCGAGTGTGATGTTTGGGCAACAAGATGCTCAGTACACACAATACATGTATAACACGATTAATATAAATCCTGCGTACGCAGGTTCTCGTGGAACAATTAGTGTTTTAGGATTGCATAGGACACAATGGGTAGGATTAGATGGGGCTCCAAAAACAAATACATTGTCGATTAATTCGCCTATTAGTGCAAACATGGGGTTAGGAGTGTCTGTGATAAATGACCGTATAGGTCCATCTACAGAAAATAACATTTCTGTTGATTTATCTTATCAACTGCAAGTATCGCCATTTTATAAGTTGTCTTTTGGATTAAAAGGAACGGCAAATTTAGTAAATATTGATTTTTCTAAATTGAATATTTATGATCCTGCAGATCCAAGGTTTCAATATAATGTTGACAATAAATTTTCACCAAATATTGGAGCAGGAGTGTACCTACATTCGGATAAATCCTACATTGGGCTTTCTATTCCTAATATGTTAGAGAATAGTCATTTTGATAAATCAGCAAAGGACGAGTCGCAAAGTTTTGTTGTAAAAGAGCATATGCATTATTATTTAATGGCGGGATATGTCTTTGATTTAAATTATAATTTAAAGTTTAAGCCTTCTCTTCTTGCAAAGGTTGTTGAGGGAGCTCCATTACAAACAGATATTTCAGCAAATTTTTTGTTTAATGAAAAATTTACAGCTGGACTTGCTTATCGTTTGAGTGCATCTGTAAGTGGTATTGTAGGATTCCAGGTTTCAGACTCTTTGTTTGTTGGGTATGCTTATGATGCAGAAACGACAAAGCTTGCTAATTATAACTCAGGATCTCATGAAATCTTCTTAAGATTCGAAGTTTTGGGTAGTTCTAAGTCAAGAATGATGTCATCAAGATTTTTTTAAATAAAACTAATTAAATTAATTATGGGAATAAAAATACATAAAGTACTTGTTTTGCTTCTTTGTTTAAGCAGTGCTGTTAGTTTCTCTCAACAAAAAGATAAAGAACTTGCAAAAGCAAATGCTAAATATGAAGAGTTATCTTTTGTGAAAGCAGGTAAATTATATGAACGTTTGGTTGAAAAAGGATATAATTCTAAAGAGGTATATGCTCGTTTAGGTGATACTTATTTTTTTAATTCGGATTACCCGAATGCTTTAAAATGGTATTCTAAATTGTTTGAAGATGGCACCTATAGTTCGCCAGAGTATTTGTACAGGTATTCAGTTTGTCTTAAAGCAACTGATAATGATGACAAAGCTTTATTAGTAATAAGTCGTTATTATGAAAAAGCAGGAAAAGAAGAAGAAGCTAAAAAATGGGATCCAGCTACTTATTTAGGAGCCATTGCACAACAATCGGATAGATATGATGAGGTGGTTGAGGCAGGAATAAATTCTGGGTTCTCGGATTTTGGAGTGGCATTTGTGCCTAATGAAGAAGCAATTAAACAAGCTATTGAGGTTGCTAATTTTGAAAAGAGAGAAAAGGCAAGAGCTATAAAAGAGAACGAGGACACAAGGAGAAAAGAGAGTCGTAAGGTTCTTGGTACAAAACAGGAGTTATTGGAGAAGAAGGAGGAAATTGTTAGAGAAGAAGAAGGTTTTGAAGTAAAAAAAGATGATAATTTACCTAAATACAAAGAAGTAATTTTTGCTACAGCTAGGGATTCTGGAGTTTTAATTAAGCGTAAACATAGTTGGAATGATAAGGCTTTTCTTAAATTGTATTCAGCACAAATTGACGAAACTGGAAAATTGTATAATGAAAGAAAATTGCCTGGAGATATTAATACAAAATACGACCAAAGTACACCTGTGCTTACAAAAGATGGTTTAACGATGTATTTTACGCGATTAGTACCTTATGATAAAATAAAAAATAAAACAGATAATAAAAAAGCGATTGTACACCTAAAGATTTATCAGGCACAAAAAGTAAACGGTAAATGGGGTAATTTAAAAGAGCTTCCTCATCCAATAAATATAGAAGGGACTTCCTCAGCACACCCAGCATTAAGTTCTGATGAAGATGAGTTAATTTTTGTGTCCAACAGGAAAAAGAAAATGGGTGATACTGATTTATATACAGTAAATAGAAAAAAAAGTGGAGGATTTGCTGCTAGAGCTGAATCTTTAGGTGAGGATATAAATACTTACGGGCGCGAAACTTTTCCTTTTGTTGATGATAGTGGGGTGTTATATTTTTCTTCAGATGGTCATCCTGGTTTAGGAGGTTTAGATGTTTTTGCCGCTGTAAAAGGAAATGATGGTAAATATGTAGTCGTTAACGTAGGTGCACCTATAAACTCGAGAAGTGACGATTTTGCTTATGTTGTTGATAGTGAGTCCAAAAAAGGTTTTTTCTCATCTAATAGAAAAAATGGAACTGGAGATGATGACTTGTATAGATTTTTAGAGACTAAATCAATAGCTTTTCCTTTTAAATTTAATCCAGATTATTATGGAGTAGTAAAAGATAGTATAAGTGGTAATCCTATAGAAAATGTCGAAATAACAGTTTATAATGATTTTAACGAAGTTGTTAAGACTATAGTTACAGATGCTTCTGGGAAGTATTTGATTGATTTGCCCCCATTAAAAAATCATAGTTTTGTATTTAAGAAAAATGGATACTCGGTAGAAAAATTGTTTGTAGATGGTCTAAAAATTGGAGAAAGAAAGGATTTTCCGGTAGCTTTATTTAATGAGTTGGCGGTTATAGTTGATGATAAAGTTGTAATACTTAAAGAAGGTGATGATCTTACAGATAAACTTAAACTAAGTCCTATTTATTTTGATTATGGTGGTTATACAATCCGTAAGTCTTCTAAGGTTGAATTAGATAAAATTATTAACTTAATGAAGAGTCGTCCGCGTCTTTCTATAGAGGTTAAGTCACATACCGATAGTAGAGGTAAAGACGAGTATAATTTAAAATTATCCAAAAATAGAGCGAAAACAACCATAGATTATATTGTTCTGGAAGGTGGAATTTCTCGAGAGAGAGTTTGGGGTGATGGATTTGGAGAATCACAGCTTATTAACAAATGTGGTGATGGTGTAAAGTGCTCAGAAGCAGAGCATGAATTAAATAGGCGTTCAGAATTTATTATTGTAATAAAAGAATAGAGCGGATAAATTTGAATTAGAGTAAAAAAGGGTTTGACTTTTTAATTAAAGTTGAACCCTTTTTTTTATTTTTTTATTTAAAGTATTTTTTAGTGTAATTATCTATATGTCAGGTAGTTATATGGTTTTGTTATTTTTAACTTTTTATGGTGATTTTAGATGTTTATGTGGTAGTTCTTAAAAAGGCTTAAGTTATAATTTTGTCATAAATATAAAGCATATAAGGTAAGTAGGTAATTAATTGCTGCAGTGTAGAGCCTACTTATTAGTTTTAAAAAATACGAATTATAAAAAATTAACTCATAATAATTAAATCTTATGAAGAATAAATTACTCCCGTTGTTTTTTGTGCTAGCGAGTTACTCTGCGTATTCTCAGGTTGGTATTGGAACAACGATGCCAAATTCTTCTTCTCAACTAGAAGTTGTGGCGGATGATAAGGGTATATTAATTCCTAGAATCCAATTAAAGAATAGTACGGATGTTACTACAATCGTTACTGGAAATGTAAACAGTTTATTAGTTTTTAACACAGCGACTATTGCTGATGTTAAGCCAGGGTACTACTATTGGTATGAAAACAAATGGAATAGAATTGTTATATCTGGTGAGAATAACGGAATGACTGGTGGTGCTGGTGTTCCTGGAAAAGATGGTGTTTCGCCACCAGAAGGAACTATAACTTGGATTGATACAGAGTCTGGTTTTATTTACATAAAAGATGCTGATGGAAACTGGGTTAAAGTAAGTGGAAAAGACGGAGTTGA